>CBDVDJ010000042.1:0-10789 GCA_965372695.1 uncultured bacterium | reverse complement strand
ACGCGCCGCTCGGTGCCAATAGCGACGTTTCGAACCGCCGGACTAGTCTGATCGGCGACCTGGCTTGGGTCAAGCTGACCAGTGAATGCGCTCTTAAGGGCATACCCCTCCACAAGGGGAGATTTGTCAGTATAGCCGCCGACCTCCCGGGCAGTGGCGTCGATATAAAGCTCCAGGTACGCCCGTTTAAGCGTTTGCTCTGTCAGGCTAACGGGTGGATCGAACTGAAGTACGTAGTAGTCGCCAAGATCGGCGTTACCGGGAGAGTATTTCGAAAGCCCGGAGGTCAGAACATCGACCGTATAGCGGTCCGCGTTGACCGATGTCGCCAGTAACCCAACAAGGACTAGAGTAAGTGTAGATATTCTTCGCATTTTTATTTGACCTCCCTCGTCTACTTTAAAAGAATGATCTTTCTTGTCTGTGTGTATCTTGGCGCGTCCATTCGCACGAAGTAAACGCCGCTGGCAACCGGCATCCCACGGTCACTTCGCCCGTGCCACCCCACCTGGTAAAAGCCCGGGGGCTTCTCGCCGTCGGCCAGCGTCTTCACCAACTGCCCCTTAACGTTGTAAATTCGTATGGAGACTCTCCCACCCGGTGCCGGGACGTCGTACCGAAGCGTGGTTGCCGGATTAAAGGGATTGGGGTAGTTACAGGAGAGTGCGTACGTCGCTGGCAGCGGTTTCTCCTGGTCACCCGGACGTTTTCCATCCCCGCCGACGTCTCCCGGGGAAGTGGGATTCGGATCATCGGTACCGAGGTGGGGCGTATAGTCTACCGCTCCGGAGAACTTGCCGGGCAGCGGTCCGCGCGCCCCCCAGTAGTTACACTCCGCCGACACCGTGACCGACGGGGAGAGGTTTACCACGTGATACCCCGAGTTGTTGTGGATACTGTTCTTTCCTTCATTTGGCCCCGACCCGCATGTATCCGCCCCGGCGCCCCCCAGGTCTGGTTCAGCGCCGTTTAGCGCCCCGACGCCGTCGCTATTGTCACTAATCCGCGTATCCCGGACCAGGGGATCGGCGTTTCCATCGGCCTTGATCCCAACCAATGTGTCATGAATCCACGTGTGATTTTCAACCACCGGACTGCTGTTCCAGCAGTAGATACCCACAGGGCTATTTGAGATCGTATTCGCATTAATCGTGATGTTCGATGAACTCTGGCAAAAAATGCCGTTTGTGACGCTGTTGTCGATTTTGCATCTGGTGACACTTAGTTGGTTGTTTGCCGCTGCAAAAATCGCGGTGTCGTTGCCGTTAAACTCGCAGCTGTCGATCACAGTCGGGCAGTAAAAAAAGGTTTGCACCCCGTCTGTGGCATCGTCTATTCGAGTCCCTCGAACCGTGATGCTCTGCGTACTCTTCCATCCGTTTACGCCGCCATATTCAATGTCATGGATGTAAGATCCCTCACAGAAAAGCGTCGAGTTGGTACCCGTTAACTGAATCCCCGTCCCACAATTGGAGATTTCGACGTTGCTTACCCAGGCGGTGTCGCCCAAAACCTCGATCGCAAAACCACTGATGTTCGAGAGCGTGGAATTGGTTACCGTGATATTGGCGTTGGCTTCAATACCCTCGATAGCATCCGAAATTGTGCAGCTGTCCACCGAGAGCGCCACGTAGCTGTCAATCCCGATCTTTGCGTTCTTGATCACGACGTTTTTAAGCGTCCCCGAACTGAGCGAGTCAAACGTAATGCCAAACCAGTCGTGATTTGTCGGAAGGGTGTCAGTGAAGGACTCAAAAACAACGGGATCGTCCGCCGTCCCGTTTATTATCAGCGAACCCTCAACGTTGATTTCCACCAGGTCTGCGTCAATGCCTGATCGCTCGTGGTCGGGTGCGACTTTGATCACCGTGCCCGGGTTGATCGTTAGCGTTGCGCCCGTCTCAATTGTCAGGTCCCCTGATATATAGTACATACGGTCCCGGGTATAGGACGGATCCCATGTTGTGCTGTCGGTGATCGTGCCCCACTCGGTCAGGGCCCGATATGCGTTCACCTTCCCCTCTCCCAGCTCGAGGCGATTCTGCTGGGTGTCGGGCCAGTATTTCTCCGCCGAGCGTTCGATTCGGTCTCGAATTTCCTCCTGAGTGAGCGAGGGGAACCGTGAGCGCAGGAGCGCCGCGATACCGGCGGCGGTCGGCGAGGCCGCTGACGTGCCGTTGAATAATATAACCTCCGGGTGTTGATCGCACGGCATCTGGGAACCTCCGCAACTAACATCTCCATGCGAGTTGACGGGAACGCCGTTGTCGACCGGAGCCACCACCGATACGAAACCAATTTGAGGACCGTAAGTACTGTCATAGTACCGATCAAGCTGGCGTGACATGTTTCCGACGCCGAGCACCCAGTCGTAACGTGCCGGCCATGCCACTTCCGTTGCACCGTCCGATATGTTGCCGACCGCGGCGACGAGCACGACATTGTCGTCTTTCGCGATTACCCGTGTGGTCAATCGGAAAGGAGAGCCCGGATTGATAGGGTAGTAACCCCAACTCATGTTGATGACTTTCGCGTACAAAGCGGCATGTTCCAACACTTCAATCTGCTTGAGCGGGTCAGGCCCATGATTTCGAACATGGTAAACCATACATTGGTTCGCGACCCCGACGGTACCCGGCACACCCGGAGGATCGCCAGCACGTGCGGCCGCTATACTCTCGACGTTCAAGCCATGGGTGTTGTAGTGGGAAAATTTCCATGGGTTGTCCCTTTCTGGGACTATCGCAGCATTGATGGGTTGTGATCGCCAAAAGGCCATGTCCAATGGATCTGTAGGTTGGGTTGGGGCTGTGGCCCAGCTGCTTCCGATGACGTTGTCGGCCGTAGTATCAGGGTCTGCTGACGGCGTGTCGTCATTCTGATCGACGTCGTCGAAAGTCAGCGCCATTGTCGGGGGAAAATCCTCTGCGGCATTAAAGTAACGTTCGAAATCGGGATGCAATTCCCACGGCGTCTGAAACGTGTCTATCATGGTTCCAGTGTCCGTTATACCAATGATCAGGCTCGTATCCCCCCTCTCAATCGCCCACGCCTCGGGTGCGTCAATGTCTTCTCGGTCATCGACGATGCTGTCGAGATTCCACTGATGTCCATTTTGAAAGTAATTGTCGCTTGGTTCGTAGCGCTGTGTCCCAAAATACACAACTTGGAGCTTTGGATTAACTTCAACGAATCGGAAATAGGGGAGTGCCGATAGCTCGGCCACAAACACGGCAGGATCCGTTCCGTCCTCATATTCCAGAACAAATGTCCGCCCGAGAATGGCGGCTGCTTCCGAGGAGTACTCGCTAAAATATCCAGCTTTCAGCTTTGTCAGCCTCGTCCCTTGATGGGCCGCGATGATGTCATCTAGGGGTTGGATGCCAGAGCTGAGATTCTGCAAGTTCACGTCGGCTTGATTCGGCATGTATTCGGCTTTGAAGGCGAATACCACTTTACCTGGAAAGTATTCGCTGGCGTAGGCAGTTATTCCAAAGGCCGATTGCAGCACTAGTGCCGCAGCGACACAGCACGAGATCAATGTTGCCTTCATTGCTGGGAACCTCCTTGAAACGATGCGCAACCAAAGGCCTTAGCACAGGTCCGCTCTTAAGGGGGTAGTCACAGTCGACCAGCACCGAGTCGAGACCTTTCTCCAAGCGCCGCACCGCCGTAGAGTGAACGGCTCGCTGCCAATCGTCCATCACTGGAAGGCGTGGGTGGCGCCACTGAGGTGTGAGGCCAGGTAGATACGCCCGGCTCCGGCGGGGACACGCCGATGATCAGCCTTTCCGACTTTCTCGGCGATATTTGGCAGTTTGCACGCCCAGCAGCGCTGATGCTTCTCTTTGGGACAGCCCATCGCCAGCGCCTTGGCTGGACCAGCGATGGCGTCGCTGACGACAAACTCTCTGAATTCGCGCATATTATGTTACGCAGCCGCTCTAACACGACTGTTGCGCGATACCCAATGGTGGATTAGACTTATTACTAGAAGAAACAGATTGCCGTCCAGTGCGGAGGATGTCGTTCAGAAGGGTGTTACTCGAACGACAACGTGTCCATACGGGTAGCACTAATTTACGACAATGTCAAGGATAAAGTTAGCAATGTACGCTAAAGGGTTTTGTAACTTATTATTATTTGCTGTTTGTTTTTGTGTGAGTGTAACAACTGCTTTCTCGGAGCGGTTGCCGCCCGTGATCGATCTGCGCACCGATGCCGATATCGTGATCTATGGACCGGGGGATCCCGTGCTTGCCGGCGCCGACGTAACGGTCACGGACGTCAACGGAGATGGTTACGAGGATTTGGTCGTTGGCGTCTGCCGCGACAGTGGCGTGGTCATTATTCTGTGGGGCAACGGCTCTCTCACCCAGAACGGAACCGTCGACCTGGCATCGGCGTCTCCGCCTTATGTCTCGAGAATCCTCGGCAAACCAGGTGACGATGCGTTCTGGTGTTCGCTGTCTTCGGGTGACTTCAATATGGATGGGTACGGCGACATTATCATTGGTGAGAAGTCCGGTTTGTCATCCAGAGGGATCGCGTACGTGATTTTTGGAAGTGCGAGTTTCCCGGACACGTTGGATCTGGCCAGTCAGCCGGCGAATGTAGTCGAGATTCACGGCAAGACCCGCAGCTTGCTCGGCATCGGCGTTTGTGGCTGTGATCTGAATGGAGACGGATTCGACGAGATTATTGTGTCCGCGCCGGCGTTGGATATCGACGAAGCGTATGTCATCCACGGCGGAACGAGCTTTCAGCGCGTATACGACGTGTCTCAGGTGAGTCCCGGAGTCACGAGGATCATCGACAACAACCGGGACCAGCACTTCGGAACGTCATTCGGCTGTGGGGACTTTGACGGTGATGGCAGAGAGGATCTCCTGATCGGATCACCGGGAGGCAACATCTTCGACAATTATGCGGGGATTGTGGCCCTTCTCTATGGGGATTCGATCCTTCCCGATACGCTCGACATGGGGGATCCGGCCTACCGAAAGAAAGTCGTGCTGCCCCAGTACGCTCACGGGCAGCTGGGATACCGCGTCTGCGTTGGGGACATTGACGGTGACGGATTGCTGGACGGCATCCTGTCCGCTTATTTGGGTGATCCTCTCGGCTGCACGTATTGTGGCGAGGTGTACGTTATCTACAACATGAACGAGGCCCCCGACTCCTTCGCAGTCTCCAGTCCGAGCGTACCGATGACGCGACTCATGGGCGGTGGGAACGCCTTCGAGTGGTGGGGGGTCGATATCCATTGCGCTGAAGTGTCCGGGGACAACATAGATGACGTGATCATTGCCAGCAGTCCGAAGGCCTACCCGAATGCGATCGAGCAGGTCGTGATCGCGTACGGCGGTACACTGCCGGATTCGGTCTTTCTCGACACCGATTCCACGGTGACGAGAATCTGGGGGGCGGCCGAGGGCGACTGTCTTGGGATTGGGCTGGGTTCCGGCGATTTCAATCTCGACGGACAAGCCGATGTCGTAATGGGCGCGATGTTCGCCAATCCGCTGGGACGTTCCATTGCTGGTGAGGTCTATATTGTCTTCGGGATCCCTGATACTGCGGGCAGTCGACCCTCGACGGTGCCCGGATTGACGCTTTTTCAGAACGTCCCCAATCCGTTCTCATCCACGACCGTGATCGACTACGATCTTCACGATTCGTCGCCGGCATGGCTCAGGATATACAATGTTCGCGGGCAACACGTGGCAGAAATACCGATTCCGTCGCAACCCGCGGGACGCCATTCAATCACCTGGAACGGTCTTGACACTCAGGGGCGACGGCTGGCTTCGGGTATCTACTTTTATGAATTGAGCACCGGCCCCGTTTCTCAGGCCAGAAAGATGCTGCTGCTGAGATGAAATGGAAGCGGCTGGAGTCAGATACCCGCGTCTCCGGAAAAGCCGGGGCGGTTCAGTTATCATATTGAGGAGCTCGTTGGCTTTCAGCGACATTTCCACGGAAATGCGAATGGCGCGCATAACTTGTCAAGCATCACGTTGACTTATCCTTAAATGGCAGAATTGCTTTTGGCTCCGGGTCGAGAACGCAAAAGACCGCGGCGAATAAACGCCGCGGTCCCTTTGCGGATACCTTCCGAAGCCGTAATCTACTTGCTGTAGTCGTAGAAACCCATGCCTGTCTTGCGGCCGAGGTGGCCCGCCGCTACTTTTTTCTTCATCAGCGGACAGGGACGGTACTTCGAGTCGCCCAGTTCGCTGTGGAGCACCTCCATGATACTGAGGCAGACGTCGAGCCCGATCAGGTCGGCGAGCGCCAGCGGCCCCATGGGGTGTGCCATGCCGAGCTTCATGACTTCGTCGATAGATTCGCGCGTGGCCACGCCTTCCATCAGGCAGTACGCCGCCTCGTTGATCATCGGAATGAGGATCCGGTTGGCGATAAAGCCGGGATAGTCGTTCACTTCGACGGGGATCTTGCCGAGCTTTTCGCACACGGCCTTGACGGCCGCCGTGGTCTCATCGTCGGTTTCGAGGCCGCGGATGATCTCGACGAGTTTCATCATCGCCACGGGATTCATGAAGTGCATACCGATAAACTTCTTCGGGTCTTCGACACCGGCGGCGAGTTCGGTGATCGAAATCGACGACGTGTTCGACGCCAGGATGGCGCCGTCGGGGGCCGAGATCGAAAGCTCTTTCCAGAGCGCCTTCTTGACGTCGGCGTCCTCGAAGATCGCTTCGACGATCAGCTGGCTGTTCGACACGGCCGACGTGTCGGTCGCCGTGGAGATGCGGCCGAGGATCTCTTCCTTCTGGTCGCCGGTGATCTTCTCTTTCTTGACCAGGCGGTCGAGGCTCCTGGAGACGGCCGCCACGCCGCGTTTGAGGAAGTCCTCGCTGATGTCGATCATGGTGACATCGAAGCCTTTGGAGGCAAACACCTGCGCGATGCCGTTGCCCATGGTACCGGCGCCGATCACCGATACGTTCTTGATTTCCATTGTGTCTCCTTCTCTTTCCGTGTGTTGATTATTGCTCGATACCCAAGCTCCGGCTACATCGTCACACTCAGCGCGACGGCGTTGCCGCCACCGAGACACAGCGCGCACATACCGGTTTTGGCGCCGCGGTTCTTCATCGCGTGGAGCAGCGTGACCAGCACGCGGGCACCCGATGCGCCGATGGGGTGGCCCAGAGCCACTGCGCCGCCGTTGACGTTGAGCTTGCTCTTGTCGATCTCGAGCTCGCGCGTGAGAGCGACACCCTGCGACGAAAACGCCTCGTTTAGCTCGATCAGGTCGTAGTCGCCGATCGTCCGGTTCGTTTTTTCCATGAGCTTCTTGATCGCCACCATCGGCGCCATCATGACCCATTCCGGATCCATGCCGCCGGTGGCGTAACCCTCGATCGTCGCCAGAACGGGTAGTCCCAGCTCTTTGGCCTTCGCCTCGGAGGCGACGAGGGTGACGGCCGCGCCGTCGTTGATCGTCGAGGCGTTGCCCGCCGTCACCGTGCCGTCCTTCTTGAAGGCGGGACGGAGTTTGGACAGTTTCTCGGCGGTGGTACCGGCCCTCGGCCCTTCGTCGGTGTCGAAGATCACCGGGTCGCCCTTGCGCTGCGGGATCGAGACCGGGATGATTTCGCCCTTGAACGCGCCGCTCTCGACCGCCGCCGCCGCCTTGTTCTGGCTGTCGGCGGCGAATTCGTCCTGCTCCTCGCGGGTGACGTTGTACTTGTCGGCCACCAGTTCACCCGTGTTGCCCATGTGGTAGTCGTTGTACACGTCCCAGAGCCCGTCGTGGACCATGGCGTCGATCAGCTTGCCGTCGCCCAGGCGGTACCCGGTGCGCGCCTTCTCGAGCAGGTAGGGCGCGAGGCTCATGTTTTCCATACCGCCGGCGATAATCAGCTCGGCGTCGCCCGCGCGGATCTCGGTCGAGGCGATCATGACCGACTTGAGTCCCGATCCGCACACCTTGTTGACGGTAAACGCGCCGACCGACGACGGCACACCGCCATAGATCGCCGCCTGGCGCGCCGGATTCTGATAGAGACCGGCCTGGAGCACGTTGCCCATGATCACTTCGTCGACCTGTTCGGGGTCGATCTTCGTCCGCTCGATGAGCGCCTTGATGACTTCCGCGCCCAGTTTCGGCGCCGGGATGGTGGAGAGGCCGCCCTGGAAGCGCCCCATCGCCGTGCGAACTCCGTCGATAATGACTACTTTACTCATATCCGTCCTCCTGACAAACAATTGCCACCCCGAGGGGGGCGTGTGATTAGTTTACGATGCCTGCAGTATATCGCGGGCGATGACGATTCGCTGTATCTCGCTCGTGCCCTCGCCGATTTCGGTGAGCTTGGCGTCGCGGTAGTAACGCTCCACGTGGTACTCGCGGCAGTAACCGAAACCGCCGTGGATCTGGATCGCGTGGTCGGCCGCCTTGGTGGCCAGCTCGGAAGCGAACAGCTTGCACATCGACGCGTAGCACCCGAATTCCTCGCCGCGATCCTTGCGCGCCGCGGCGTCATAAATCATCAAACGCGCCGCGTGGATGCCGGTGGCCATATCGGCCAGCTTCATCTTGGTCGCCTGGAAATCGGCGATCGCGCGGCCGAACTGCCTGCGGTCCTTGCTGAATTCGATCGACGCGTCGAGCGAAGCCTGCGCGATCCCCAGCGCCATCGCGCCGATCGAGATGCGGCCGCCCTGGAGCGTCTTCATGAACGCACCGAATCCGCCACCCTCGGCGGCGCCGAGCAGATTTTCGACGGGGACTTCGCACTCTTCGAACACGATCTCGAAGGTACCCGACGCGCGCACGCCCAGCTTCCTCTCCTTGGTCCCGACGACGAAACCGGGGAAATCGTTCTCGATGATAAAAGCGCTGATGCCGTCGGGGCCCTTGTCGGGGTCGGTCACCGCGGTGGCGATGAGGTAGCGCGCCCAGCCACCGTTGGTGACGAACGTCTTGGTCCCGTTGAGGATGTACTTGTCGCCCTTCTTCTTCGCCGTCACCTTGATGTTGGCGGCGTCGCTGCCCGTGTGCGGTTCGGTGAGACAGAACGCCCCGATGGCGTCGCCGCTGGCGAGCTCGGGCAGGTACTTCTGCTTCTGGTCCTCGGTGCCGAGGATGATGATGGGCCCGCAGGCCAGCGAGTTGTGCGCCGCCACGCCGAGGCCCGTCGACGCGCACGCGCGCGAGAGCTCTTCGATGGTGATGGCGTAGGATATCATGTCGGTCCCGGTGCCGCCGTACTCGGCGGGAACGGTGAGCCCCATGAAGCCGATCTCCCCCATCTTCTTGAACATTTCGACGGGGTACTCCATCGTGCGGTCGATTTCTTCGGCAATCGGTTTGAGCTCGGATTCAGCGAACTTCCGTGCCGTCTCCTGAATCATCAGGTGTTCTTCGTTCAGTTGCATCCTCTTCCTCCGTCAATTTGTGACAATCGTGACTGGCGGACCGAAAAAACTCAGTCCGCGTTCTCGAACAGTCCCTTTATGAATGAAACAATTTCACGGGTGTCCGTCCCCGGTCCGAATACGGCGGAAACGTCCCCTGCCTTCTTCAATTCCTCTGCGTCGCTATCCGGTATGATGCCGCCCCCGAGAAGGCGGACGTTGTCCATCCCCGCCTCGTTCATCAGACGGCGGATCCGGGGGATCAACGTCAGGTGGGCCCCCGACAGGATGCTCACCGACACGACGTCCACGTCTTCCTGGACGGCCGCCTCGACGACCATTTCGGGCGTCTGGTGGAGCCCCGTGTAGATCACTTCCATGCCCGCGTCGCGGAGCGCGTTGGCGACTACCTTGGCGCCGCGGTCGTGCCCGTCGAGCCCCGGTTTGGCGATGAGTATTTTGATCGGTCGGTTCATGAGTTTTTTTCTTCGATACGAAGCGATTCGGCGAGCAATTCGGCCGCCTGGTACGGCGAGAGTCCGTCGTTGACGACTCTGCTGAAAATACCATCAAATCGCTCTTGAATGTAGGATTTTCCCCAGAAGGTCCCCGCGATTTTCTCCTCGACGAGGTACCGGATCCGGTTCCGCAGACCCTCGCGGCGGCGGACCTCGAGTCCGTCACCCGCCTCGAGCCAGGCACGGTGCGCGGCGACGGCCTCCACGAGGTCACCGACGCCGTCACCCTTGTGCGCCGACGTCGACACCACGGGCGGGGTCCAGTCCGCGCCGTGGTAGCGCAGCTCGAGTGTGGCGCGCAGGTCGTCGGCGAAGCGCCCCGCGCCCTGCCGGTCGGACTTGTTGACGGCAAACACGTCACCGACTTCCATGAGACCCGACTTGAGGCTCTGGACGTCGTCGCCTCCCTCGGGCGTGAACACGACCACCGTGGTATCGGCGCTGAAGCGGATCTTGTACTCCAGCTGCCCCACGCCCGTCGTTTCCAGCAGGATCACGTCGCGGCCAAAGGCGTCGAGCACGTCGGCCAGTTCGTCGGCCAGCACGCTGAAGCCCGTCTGGCTGCCGCGGCTGGCAATCGAGCGGATGAACACACCCGGATCGCCGGCCGCGCCCGTCATGCGTATGCGGTCGCCCAGGACGGCGCCGCCCGAGAACGGGCTCGTCGGGTCCTCGGCGACGACGCCGACCGTCTTCCCGGCGCTCCGGTACCGGCCCGTCATCGCGTCGATCAGGGTGCTCTTGCCCGACCCCGTCCCTCCGGTGATGCCAATACGGTACGCACCACCCACCTTCGGGAACAGCCGCCCCAGGACGGCCTCGGCGTCGGGACCGCCGCGCTCGACGCACGACATCAGGCGTGCCGCGGCCAGCGCGTCGCC
>CBDVDJ010000041.1:0-10936 GCA_965372695.1 uncultured bacterium | reverse complement strand
ATCGCCACCGCCCCCCCGAGAAGCCCGACGAGATGGAGCAGGATTTCCAGGCTGTATCCGGCGATTGATACCGGCCGATGCAGAGGTTGCCCCGAACTCAGCAGCCACCACCCCGCCGCGTAGGCCGCGCCGAATCCCGCCAGCCACCACCAGCGTACGGGAGTCCGGGGAGACGCCGCTTTCCGTGTGGTCCAGCCATAGAACACGAGCGGCAGCAGAAGGACCAGAAACAGATCCGGCCAACCGAGCAGGACGTTGGAATAATCCGGCGCCACCAGGCGCAGTGTAATCCCGCCGGTTCCATCGACGTCAACGACGCTGGCGGGTTCCACGACACCGAGCCAGGGCCAGGTACGTTCCGCCGGCGGCGGGGAGGCTCCCCCCCAGGCCACCGTTTTGTCGTTGTGTCGCAGGTAGGCTGACATGCCGGTCGCATTGGCGACGGACTGTGAAAGCTGGTCAATCAAGCTGGAAAAGTAGAACAGCTGCCCGTCGCCAAAGGGGACCTGCCCGACAAAGACCGGCACCTCCCCCAGCCCAACCGGGCCGGCCGAACCGGCGGTCTTGATGCCCACGTGGTCGACACCCGTCCAACCGCGAGCCAGCCCGAGCGTCTGGACGGCACGCCCCGTTCTATCGGTCAGCATGAGTCCCGCGTACCGGTGATCCAGCCGGCGCCGGTCCGCCAACCGCTCCATCTCGTAAAGCACTCCCGGGCCGTAAGGATCCCGCGCCGCACCGATCGCGTCGAGTTCCGCGGCCAAGCCGGCCGCCGTCTCCTGCACCCGTCGCTTTTCATCGTCGATAACAAGGACCGCCTGGCGTTCTGACGCACGGACCCTCTCCCGCACCTGACGATACTGGCTCAACTGCCAGACAAACACGACTCCCCGAACCACCAGCAGGACGACAACCAGCGTCAGCAGGATCTTGCCGCCCGTCCTGACACCGCGGAATATCCCTTCCAGCATCCGTGGCAGGATCATGAATACCATCAGAATAACGATCGCCAGGATGGCGAAATACTCGGCTGGCCACTCGCTCGATCCAACCGAGCCCCACCCGGCGGCCGGCGCGGATTCCCGGCCCGGACCCGGGAGATCCAGATGAAACGCAAAGAGCGTCTCCCCGGCCTGACCGACGACCATCTCCTTGCGCCCCTCTCCATCCAGCTGGGCGAACGCGGGACCGCCGATAATCGCATCACCCAGGGTCACCGGCCAACCCGGCACCAGGCTGCCGTCGAGTTCGAAGGCGTAGAGGTGCTGGTCGAACGAGGCGACATTCAGTTCCATCTGCCCGTCGCCGTCGACATCCCAGACGCGCGGCATGTCATACACCGCCTCTGCTTCCTGATCCGCGCGAACGCCGTAGATGAAGCCGCGCAGCTGGACCGGCCACCCTGGAAGCAGATTCCCTTCCATGTCCAGGATCGAAACCACGCCGGAGTGTGTGGCCGTCACGAAGACTTTGACGTCGCCGACGGGTGTACCCTCAAACGTGCAGACGTTCGCCACCGCGACATAGTGATCGTCCTGGGGAAGCGGATCGAGACGCTGGAGCTCGCGTCCATCGCGATCCAGAACAACGACCTGCCGGGACGTCGTGCAGATAAGGCGAAGCCCTGGGCCCTCACCGTCGACCACGAGACCGTTACCACCGCTTTCCAGTTCCCGTCCAAAGCCCGGAAGAACGGCTCCGAACGAGTCCCATGCGTGTAATATCGACGGTTTTCTGGTGATACAAAGTACGTCGATCGCTCCGTCTCCATCCAGATCAGTGCAGGCGACGGGCGAAGATGGCACGTACCCGGCCCTCATCCAGCACTGGGTCTGCTGTGGCCATCCGGGACGATATCCGCCGTCGGGTGTCAGCACGTGGACCCGGCCGTGGGAGTCCGCGATCACGATACTCGGATCGCGATCTTTGCCGACGCGGCTCAGTATCGGGGCGGATGCCGGGATAAATCCCAGATCTACGGGCCACCCCCGCACCCTGGAGCCGTCGGTACGCCAGACGTGCACGAAGCCGTCTTTCGAAGCGGCAACGACCTCGAACGTTCCGTCCCCGTCGATATCTTCGAGCAGCACCGCCCGATACACGCCGCTGGCCGTCGACTGCGGCCATCCGGGCAGGATGTTCCCGCGGCCGTCGAGAACGAAGACGCGGCCGTCACGTACGCCGACGGCAACCTCGTCCCTGCCGTCGCCGTCGATATCGGCCACCGCGGGAGTACCATAAATCGGGGTCCCGAGAATTACCGGCCAGCCAGCCACCGGCCTCGGCCCGAGGGGGCCGGAAGGTGTTGCCGACGGCGCCAGCGCGGGAGCGGGAAACAGCAGAACCACGAGGACGCTGACGCGAACGCTGACACGCACGAGGACGCGCCCCGATATCAGCAGCGCAATTCTGTGGCGAAACCAGCTCATCGCTTTTCTCCGGGTCAAGGCGGGTCAGTCGACCCAGTGCAGGACGTCGCGGATAATCGACCAGCGGTGACCGCCGGCCTCTGCGCTCCTGCCCATAATCCAGTAGTTGAACAATTCGTCGATGGTACCATCATTCTTCTTGAGCTCGATCCACGTACTGATGAACGCGGCCATCCCGGCGTCGTGGCGCGCTACCGGATACGCGAGCGGCACCCCGACGGTTCGGCCCGCCGGCACGACCACGGAAAACTGCGGGTGCAGGATCGTCCACACCGACCCCCTCTCGGCCGTGAAGAGGACGGCATCCATATCGGGCAGCTCCTGGTTGAAGAAGCGCTCCATGATGTCGTCGAGAAAGACGACCTCGGCCAGCGGCAGGTGGGTACGGACCATGTCGATATAGTACGGCAGGTTGGGCACGCCGATACGGAAAGACGCCCGCCGCTTGACCTCGCCCCAGCTCTCGTAGAGGTGCCGGTCGTGGTCGCGGACGACGAGCGCGAGCGTCTCGGTGATATAGGTCGCCGAGTGCATCATCGCCTCCGCCCGCTCGGTCGTCACGGTCAGGCCCGCCATGACGATGTCGCAATATCCCGAGTTGACGAGTGCTGAAACGTCGTCGATCCTGATCGGCACGAACTCGAGCTCTACTCCCATTTCTTTTGCCAGCCGGTGCGCCATATCGACGTCGAAACCGACGAGGTCGCCGGCGCTGTTGACGTACGCATATGGAAGCGCGAGTTCGCGATATCCCACCCGGATGAGGCCGCGCTGGCGGATTGCTTCGAGGACGGGCATGTCGCCGTGGCCGAGCGGCGGCACGCCGGCCGCGTCGCGGTACACCGTCGCGGGCAGGGGGTCGCGCATCAGGTGCATCCCGGACAGTATCTTGTCCTTCTCGTAGTTATTATCAACCGCTTTTGTAAACACGACGCGGATGCCGCCGATCGTCAGTGCGGTCAATACTACGGTAATGACGACGTAGCGCGCGATTTTCCGGCTGTCGAACCTGATCGCCCCCACGACGGCGCAGGTGCCGAGAATCGCGATGGTGAGCGTGTGCATGGCGGCCACCAGCGAGCCCACGCGCGAATTCACCACACCCGTCGCGACGAACAGCTCGTGCATGTCCGCCGGTATCTTGAACAGGTCGAGCATGAAGATGATCGTCGCGTTGATGTTGCCGAATAGACTCAGGATTCCCGACACGGCGAACTTCGGGTAGTCGCCCACCGCGACATCGGCGCTCGAGAACCACCCGGCGAACAGGACGAATCCGAGCGTGAGCACCTTGCCCGTGTGGGGAAAGTTGAACGACGTCGGCACGACCACTTCGGGCGTCGACTGGGCCTCGCCGTCAGCGTACCCGTGCTTCGCCAGGAGTTGCTTGGTTTCGTCGATGAGGATCGGCAATACGATAAACAGATTCGCCGTCATGAACGCGGTGACGAGTGCGTCTTGCGTGCGTCCGATCAGTTCGCGGTAGCCAACGGGGCTGAGCGTCGCCACCAGTCCGGGGAGTATCCAGAACGCGGAGAGGAAACCGATAGCGACGTAGGTGACGAGGAATACCTGCAGCCGGCCAAACTCCGACACGCTCATCGTGCCGCTGTAGTGGGCGGCGATGGCGAACACGCCGATGGGCGTGAGCTTGACGATGAAGCGCGTCGCCTGCGAGAGCGCCTTGTTGAACACATTGAGCGTGTCGATGAGGCGTTCCTTCTTCTCCACCCCGATCAGGGCGATACCGACGACGACACAAAACAACACGACGGCGGGGACGACGTTGTTCGCCATCGAGTAGAATGGATTTTCCGGTATGTAGAGGCTGAGAAAATCGATCGGCGGGGGTTTGTGGACGAGCGCCGTGCTGAAAAACGAAGCCGATTCCCACGACGGATACGCCAGCGGCGTTAGAAACACCAATGACAGGGACATGAACCACAAGACCACCAGCACCCCCCCGACTTTGACGAGGAGAGTGCGGGCGGCCTTGTAAGTGAGAGAACCCAACCCCGTGATGAGAGAGATCATCACGTACGGGAGCACCGTCATCTGCAACAACTTGATATAACCCGAGGCGACGACGTGGAAGACGGCGGCCAGTTCACCGAAGAACAGCCCGGTCAACACGCCGAGGCCCAACCCGAGAAATATCAGCCTGGTCGAGCTCACCGCGCGGGGTTAGTCCATCTTCTGCGCCTTGAGCAGGTACTTTCCTTCTTCCGGCTCGGTGAGAAGACCCGTCAGCTTGACGGTCTGTTTCTTGTCGGGCATATCGCCCTTGTACGACACGGAAAGCTCGAACACGCCGCACTTCTTCTTCGACGGACACCCGCCACAGGCCGACTTGTCGACGATGACGAACAGCTTGTCGTCCTTCATTACCTTGGCGACAACGCCTTCGATATAAATCTCATGGCCGACGTATTTCGCGGGCTTTTTCGAGAGAGTCGAAAGCGAGATCTTCTCAACGTCTGTCGTTTCTTCGGTGACAGCGGGTGCCGGACAAAGCGCCATGGCGATGATCGCGGCTGCCACCAGCCAGCAAAGATGTGTCAGGTGCCTCGACATAGGTTGTTCCTCCTTTGAACTATTGAACTACATACTCGTGGCTGCGCGCCACTCCTCGAGTGTTTTCCGGGCCTCGAGTGCCGGTTTGTAATCGGGGTCCGCGTACTGCCAGACCTCGAGTGCGATGCGCAGGTGTTCGAGCGCCTTGCTCATATCGCCGCTTTCGGCATACACCAGCGCCAATTCGTAGTGTGCCACCGGATCCATCGGGTGCGTCGCCAGCCTCCTGCCGATCGACTCCCGCGCTTCGTCGGTGCGACCGAGTAACCTCTGGCACTTTCCGATCTCGCGGTGGACCTTCGTGTCCGACGGATCGAGTTCGAACTGCTTTTCGAAGTTCGCAATAGCCGTTTCGTAGTCACCCTCGAACGCGGCGATACGCCCCCTGCCCCGCCACAACGCTCTGTCGAGCGTGTGGAGCTGCAACGCGTCGACCGCCTCTTCGAGGCGGGCAACGGCTTCGGCCGCTTCGACCGGCTGCTCGAGGGCCACGTAGATGCCCACGTCGGCGACGCTCGCCAGCTTGTCCAGCGGCGGCGCAATGAGCGCCGAAATCGAGTCGCGCAGGGCAAAGGCACGATCCGCCCTCCCGGCCGCGGCATAGTTGTCGAGCGAGGCCAGGCGAACGAACTGGGCCTGGACCGGCATCATGTACCGGTCGGCTTCTTTCCAGACCAGCTCGAGCGTTTCCAGACCCCGGGCACTCTGTCCCCTTAGATCATAATAGTCTACGAGGTTGTCGTAAATCGCAAAACGCCCTTCCGGCGTTTTTGCCACCCGGAGCCCCTCCTCGAAATGACGTTTCGCCTCGCCGAACTTTCCCGTTTTCAACTCGATCCGGGCAAGTTTCGACAACATTTCGGCGTTGGTTGGATCCAGGATAATAGCCCGGTTATAGCTCCGGTGCGCCGCGTCGAGGTCGCCGCGGGTCTCGTAGACCTCCCCCGTTTTCACGAGCGCCGCCGGGTTGTCAGGCCGGGCGGCCGAATACGCCTCCAGCGCCTCGAGCGCCTCATCGAACCGCGCACCCTCTTTGAGGAGATCGACCAGGTGGCCGACAAAGTCAAAGTTGTACGGGTCGAACTCGAGCGCCGCCGCCGAGCGGGCCTCGGCGACGAAGCGGTCCCAGTCGCCGTCGGTGGCGACCGTCTCGGGCGAGAGGAACTTGAGCGCCACCGTCCGGTGCAGGCGGGTGTCTTGTGCCTTGTAGACGACTCCCATTTCGCCCTCGCCGAGTTTCTCGACTATTTTGTAATGGGCGATGGTTTGTCCGATCATTCCTGTTCGTCCTCCGGCCGGGTACCCGGGCCATGGCCCCACCGTTGAAAGAGGTCGTTGTCGATGCCGAGCCGGTCGAGCACGCGGCCGACGATCATGTCGACCATGTCGGCGATGGTTTTCGGTTTGTTATAGAACGCGGGCATGGCGGCGACGATGTCGGCGCCCGCCCTCCGGAGACGGAGCATGTTCTCGAGATGGATGTCGCTGAGCGGCGTCTCGCGCGGCACGAGCACGAGCGGCCGGCGTTCCTTGAGCGCAACGTCGGCGGCGCGCTCGACGAGATTGGATGAGATGCCGGCGGCGATACGTCCGAGGCTTCCCGTCGAGCACGGTATGACGGCCATACCGGCGCACTGGAACGACCCGCTGGAAACGGGCGCGGCGAGATTGTTGTGGTCGAACACACGGATCCGGCCGGGCTTGCCGCCAGTCTCGACTGCTTCATCGATTGCGGCCTGCTTCTCGCGAAGGGTGCCACGGAGGTTGAGGCCGGTCTCGAGCTGGACGACTATCTCGCCGGCGGGCGAGACGATCGCGTGCACTTCGTGTCCCAGGGTGACGAGCGCGTTGAGGAGGCGAAGCGCGTAGGGCGCCCCGCTGCCCCCCGTGATTCCGACTGCATAAACGGACATGATTCCTTTCGTGTCACACAACGGTGTCGACCGCGGCCAGCACGAACAGCACGATGCTGATCACGCCGTTGGCCGTAAAGAAAGCGGCGTTGATGTTGTCCAGCCTGCCCGGCGACACGAGGCGGTGTTCGTACAGGAGCACGAACATTGTCGCGGCGAGCCCCGTGTAATAGAACGCCCCCACCCCGAGCAGCCACCCCGCGTACGCCAGCGCGGCCACGAAGCCGGCGTGGAACAGCCGCGCGATCCGCAGCGCGGGGCCGACGCCGAAGTCGGCGGGGATAGAGTGAAGGCCCTCCTCCCGGTCCACCTCTCTGTCCTGGCAGGCGTATATTATATCAAATCCGGCCACCCATAACCCGGCTCCAATTCCCAGCGCCACGGCGGCGGCGGACAATTCGTTGTCGACGGCGATCCATACGGCCGCGGGGATGAGGAGGTACACGAGACCCAGCACGAGGTGACAGAGCCAGGTAAACCGCTTGGCGTAGGGGTAGGCGACCATGGCGACTATCACGACCGGCCACAACCGGCGGCACAGGGGCGCCAGGTTGTAAACGGCCACGAGGAACACGGCGAGCGCGGCGGCCATGAACAAGAGCGTGGCGGCCTTCGACAGGCGGCCGGCGGGAATGGCGCGGCCGTCCGTCCGCGGGTTGCGGGCGTCGACACTAGCGTCGATCAGGCGGTTGGCGGCCATCCCGAAGGTCCGCCCGGTCACCATGGCGACGGAGATCCACACGAAGTCGGCAGCCGTCGGCCACCCGCGAGACACGAGAAAGAGTGTCATATAGGCGAACGGGAGGGCGAATACGGTGTGCTCGAACTTGATGGTCTCGAAAAACTGCTTCGCGGCGCTTAACACGGTCCGATCATAGCCGATTCGACCGTTCGAATCCACAGGGGTATCTGGTATCATCCCGGATATGAAAAAAGAGTATGCTCAGATGACATGGATCGACCGGGTCAGTGACCGGCACGTGTACCTCGGGCTGCTGATCGTGTGCGTCGCCAGCCGGCTGCCGTTCCTGGGAACGTTCGAACTCGTCGCCTACGACGGCACTTACTACCTCAATCAGGCCCGAACGCTGTTCAGCCCCGTCATGGACGGCACCTTTCCCATCGGGTACCCCCTCGTCGTACGGATCTTCCAGGTCGTGCTCCGCAACTACCAGGTCGCCGGCATGGTCGTATCGTTCCTCGCCGGCGTCGGGTCCGCCATTCTCGCGTACCACATCGCCGCCCATTTCGTCCGGCGCGAACTCGCGCTGTTCGCCGCGTTCGCCGTGGCGCTCAACCCTCTCTTTGTCCGCCTGTCGCTCATGACCCTGTCCGAGTCGCTCTACGTGTTCTGGGTGCTCCTCGGACTGCTCATGTTCATCCGGCAGCGCTGGCTGCCCTTCGGACTCGCCATGGGTATGGCCGCCATCACGCGTCCCGAGGCACTCGCCATCGTGGGTCTCCTGGCGCTGACCCGCGTGCGGCACCCCCGGCAACTCGCCGTTATCGCCGTGAGTTTTCTTGCAGTGTACGCGATAAATACCGTCCGCCTCTCGACCAGCGCCGGCCATGTCGTCCTCCTGCCCAAGTCCGAATTCTTCGGGACGAGCACCGGCTACTGGAAGATGCGTGAGGCCGCCATCGACTTCGAGAACGCGGATGCGACATTCGAACAACTCTCCGCCGAGAGCGAAGAGCCCAGCGCCGTCTCCGACTATTTCAAACGCCTTCCCGTCGAACTGCGCACAATCCTGCGCTACGTTCTGCCCGCGATCTTTCTGCTCGCGCTCTATGCCCTGCGACGGCGAAAGTACCTGTTCATGGCGGCGGCGCTCGTGTCGTTCTTCGTGATTCCGCTGGCGACGGTGCGGACCACCGAGCGTTACGTTCTGCCCTACCTGCCGATATTGACCCTGCTCGCCGTGTTCGCCGCCGCCGACCTGCGCAACCGGACGGCGCGCACCGCCGCCTTCGCGCTGATGGCCGCCTCGATCATAATGCTCCCCTTCCTCAACGCAGCAGCGCTGATCGAGCCCGAGGATCCCGGACTCGAGGTGCTCAAGAAGGCCGGAGTCGAGTTTCGAGGAGACGTCAAGCCGGGCGACAAGATCGCCGACCGCAAACCGTACTTCGCGTTCTATTCGGGCGGCGATTACGTCGAGATTCCCGTCGCGCCCTACGAGGATCTCATGAACCATTTCACCACCGTGGAAAAGGCGAGGTTCCTCGTCCTCCATCAAAAGACGATCCACACCCTGCGGCCCGCGTTACGGCCCCTGATGTACAGCAAGGCCGTGATCAACGGCGAATTGCGCTTTCGCCAGGTCTATTTCGATCCCGAAGGCGTAATGGTGTTCCAGCGCGTACTCGAACAGAGCCCGCTGCGATGGACCAGGGTCACGCCGCCCGGCGGGACCGACTTCGCGCCCGCGTGGTCGCCCGACGGCAGCCACATCGCATTCCGTTCCAGAACCAGCGATGGCGCCGGAGGCATCTACGTCATCGAAACCGGCGGCCTCCGGCCGCGGAAGATCGCCGACGCGGCGCCGCTCTTCGACCAGTTATCGTGGTCGCCCGACGGCGGGTGGATTGCCTACGCCGACGGCGAATCCGGCGCGGCGGATATTTACGCGGCCAATGTCGAGACCGGCGAGGTCCGGGCCGTCGTCACCGGAGACGGCGACGACATGTCACCGTCGTGGTCGCCGGCGGGCGGCGAAATCGCCTTTTCCAGCACCCGTTCCGGGCAGGCGGAGATCTGGATTACCGATCCGACGGGCAGTGCGTTCAACCCGGTCACGACCGACGGCGACAATTCATGGCCCATGTTCTCCCCTTCGGGCGATCTGATCGCGTGGATCAAGGAAGACCAGGGAGTGGTTCTCTTCCACGGTCCCACGCGGGAACGGATCCAGCTGCGCGCTCCGCGCCTGGTCCGGTACGCGCCCGCGTGGAGTCCCGACGAAAAGTACGTCATCGTGACCGCCGAAGACTGGGGAAGCTGGGATATCTACCTCATGAAAACCGACGGGACCAACGCCCTGCTGCTGACCGCCAATCCCAAGCGCGACGCCATGCCAGCGTGGAGCCCGGATGGTACGCGCATCGCCCTCGTCTCCGACGCCGGGCAGAAATCGCTGAGCGTCTGGACCATCGAAGGTCTGAGGCCATACATCGAACGGCTGGAATCAAAAGAACGGAACGACGTGTTCAACGCACAGGCGTTGAGATAAAGCGGGAACATTTACAGATACAGACGCGAATCCAGCCGAAGTGTCTCGTCGGTTCGGCTCTGATATTTAACGGAGCCGCTTTCAGCTATTTAACGGAGCCGCCTTCTGTTATTTAGCGGAGCCGCCTTCTGTTATTTAGCGGAGCCGCCTTCTGTTATTTAACGGAGCCCCTTCTGTTATTTGACGGAGCCCCTTCTGTTATTTGACGGAGCCCCTTCTGTTATTTGACGGAGCCCCCTTCTGTTATTTGACGGAGCCCCTTCTGTTATTTGAAGAAGCCCCCTTCAGCTAGTTGACGGAGCCCCTTCAGCTATTTGAAGAAGCCCCCTTCAGTCCGGGCTTATAAACAGGCCGAGCTCACGAGCGATGCGGCCCTTTACCCGACATAACATCGGCCCGAGTGTCCAAATGGCCCGGGTCTTTTCTGACGAAACGCTGGCATTATTTTCGATGCGAGTAAAATATCTTGCCTTGAACTTTTGCATTGCTCAGGCAAGATATTTTTACTTGATGTTAATATTCTACTTGACATGTTTTTGAGACTCGGACTATTCGTGCGCGTGTCGTCTCCTGTAACCCCGCACTCACCCCGTCACGGCTTGTTTCACGAACGGTCGCTTTTACTTCTGAACTTTTTGTTGTCTCGAGTGCCTGCACAAGCGCCACGCCTCTGCAGTGGCTTCAAAAAAGGGCATGTTATAATTCACACAGTGACAGACGCTGAAACGCCCGGGGAAACGTTCACCATGAACGGGAGGCGCACGATGCGTTCGTTGAAAAGTGCTTC
>CBDVDJ010000040.1:0-11030 GCA_965372695.1 uncultured bacterium | reverse complement strand
AGAAGTACAAAGAAGCGCTCGACGAATTCAAAAAGATCAGCAACGCGGACAACGGTCGCACGGGTATGCTGGCCACGTACGAGGCCGGGCGGGCACAACGCCGCCTGGGCAAATTCGACGACGCGGTGAATTCCTTCGACCGCGTCGCCGAACGCGATCTCCGGGGGTCGTTCGGCGCCAACGCCGCGCTGCAGGCGGCTGATTGCCGCTACCTCCAGAAGCGCTACCAGGACGCGGTGGAGAGGTACCAGAGGGCCGAGGTCCGGGCGAGCAGCGCGCAGCGCCGCTGGGAGGTGTCTTTCCGGATCGCGTTGTGTCTCGAGCAACTGGGGAGGCCGCAGGAAGCGCTGGCGCGGCTCGAGGACTGTATCGTCGATTCCGCCGGCGGCTCGCAGCGGCCCCGTGTCTACGATAGCGCCTCGCGCCTCGCGGCGGCCGTGGGCGATCCCGCCCGGCAGGCGGCGATCCTGGAGACCTACGTCACGGAATTCGAGAACAACGAAAAAGCCCGGGCCGCCGGCCGGGAACTGGTGAGGCTCTATCTCCAGATCGGCGAAACGGACAAGGCCGTTGTCGTCGCCGACTGGATCGCCGACGGCGCCGGCAACGACGACGCCGAAGCCAGGGCGCTGGTCGCGATGACGCGATACCGGGTGGGACAATCGGGCGAGGGCGACCGCTACCGCGACGACGTCGCGAGGATTGCCGGCGCCGAGTCGCCGCTATTGGACGAGATCAACGTGGAAGCGGCCAGGTACCACTACGACCAGAAAGCGTACGCCGATGCGGTCAGGACGCTGGCGCCGTTCGCCGGTTCGTGTGCCGGTCCCGGCGCCTGCGAGGAAGCGCGTTTTGTATACGCCGTCAGCCTGATGGGGGCCAACCGGACCGACGAGGCGATCGCCGCCACCCAGGCGTTTTTCAAGGAGTACCCGGTGTCGAACCGGGGGCCGGAACTCCACCTCAAGCTGGGCAATGTGCTGGTGAGGGAAAGCCGCGTGAGCGAGTCGCTGCTGCACTACCAGGAAGCGGCCGAAACGACCGTCGACAGCGTCACCGCGTTCCTCGCGTTGAAGAACCTCGGCGTGGCATACCAGGATCTCAAGCGCTGGCGTGACGCCGAGCGCGCATGGACCCAGATACTCAACCGGTTTCCTTCATCGCCCTACGTGCCGGAGGCGGCTCTCAACATAGCGCGCTGCAAGATGGAATACGGCGATTACAACGGCGCCATCCACGCCTACGAGCAGTCGCTGCCGCTTCTCGACAGCGAGGCCAAAGCACGGGCGTTTTACTGGATGGGGACTTCGTACGAAAGGCTTGGCGATTACCAGTCGGCCGTCGTGCAGTTCCTCAAGGTGCCTTACCTGGCCAGCGGGGGTGGCTTGTGGGTGGTGACGGCGGAGTTGAAAGCGGCCGAATGCTACGCGCGCATCGAACGCGACGACGCGGCCCGGGAGATCTACAACCGCGTAATGCAGAAGTACGGCGCGGGAAGCAACTGGGGCAAGCTCGCGAAGAAAGGTCTCGACGCCCTCGACGACGACGCGAACGAACAAAGCAGAAACACCGGCGGCTCGAATCAATGACGCACAACAGAGATCTGGTCATCCGGGGCGCCCGGGAGCACAACCTCAAAAACGTCAATCTCGATATCCCGCGCAACCGGCTGGTAGTCATCACCGGCCTCAGCGGTTCGGGCAAGTCCTCGCTCGCTTTCGACACGGTGTATGCCGAGGGGCAGCGGCGCTACGTGGAAAGCCTGTCCGCTTATGCGCGCCAGTTTCTCGGGCAGATGGAAAAGCCCGACGTCGATCGCATCGAAGGGCTCTCTCCCGCCATCTCCATCGAACAGAAGACCAGCGGGCGCAACCCGCGCTCCACCGTGGGGACGATGACGGAGATATACGACTACCTTCGCCTGCTGTTCGCGCGGGTCGGCACGCCGCACTGCCACCAGTGCGGCCGGGAAATCTCGCAGCAGTCGATCCACCAGATTCAGGAACGGATCCTGTCGCTGCCCCCGGGTGCGCGAGTGATGATTCTTTCCCCCGTAGTGCGGGGGCGCAAGGGTGAACACCGCAAGCTCTTCGAGAAGATCGAAAAAGAAGGCTTCGTGCGCGTGCGAGTGGACGGCGAGATATACGACGCCGACGAGCCGCCCGCCCTCGACAAGAAGAAAAATCACAATGTCGAGATCGTCGTCGACCGGCTGACGGTGAACGCTCGCCACGCCAAGCGCATCAGCGACTCGCTGGAAACGGCCAGCCGCTTCTCCGATGGTTTGATCATGGTGACGATGGCGGGCGGCAAAGAGATGCTCTTCAGTCAGCACTTCGCCTGCCCCTGGTGCTACGTGAGCTTCGGAGAGATAACGCCGCGCATGTTCTCGTTCAACTCTCCATACGGGGCCTGCGAGGAGTGCAACGGACTCGGTTCGCGGATGGACTTCAACCTCGACCTCATCGTTCCCGATCCCGCGCTGACCTTCGACCAGGGCGCGCTTGCCCCGATGGGCAAACTCAAGGGCGACTGGGGGCGCTCCCAGCTCGAAGCGCTCGGCGAAATGATGGGGTTCGATCTCGATACCCGCTTCGACAAGCTCCGCAAGAAGGCGCGCGAGGCCGTACTGAACGGGCTCGACGAAGAAATTACCGTCAAGATGAACTTCGCCAGGTATACGGGCGAGTACCGGACCAACTACGAGGGGATCATTCCGTGGCTGCGCCGCCGCCACCTCAACACGGCGTCCGATTCGGTGCGCCGTTGGATCGAAACGTTCATGACGGTCACCCCGTGTTCCGGTTGCGGCGGAGCGCGGCTGCGCCCCGAAAGCCTGGCGGTAACCATCGACAATATGAACATCGACAGCTTCTGCCGCTTGAGCATCAAGGAAGCGAGCCGGGTGGCGGGAGAACTCGCGCTCGAAGGCAACGACGCCGTCATCGGCGCGCCCATACTGCACGAAATTACGTCGCGTCTGAAATTCCTCAACGACGTCGGGCTCAGCTATCTCTCGCTCGATCGCAGCGCGTCGACGCTCGCCGGCGGGGAGGCCCAGCGCTTGCGACTCGCCACCCAGATCGGGTCGCGTCTCATGGGTGTTCTTTACATACTCGACGAGCCGAGTGTCGGGCTCCACCACCGCGACAACGCCCGCCTGATCCGGACTTTGAAGGAACTGCGCGACATCGGCAACACGGTGATCGTCATCGAGCACGATCGTGACACGATACTCGCGGCGGATTACGTCGTCGATCTCGGTCCAGGCGCCGGTGTGCACGGCGGTGAAGTCGTTGCGGTCGGCACCCCGGAGCAGATCGAGAAATCCAGGGACAGCCTCACCGGCAAATATCTGCGCAAGCCGATGCGCGAACTGACCGCCGCTTCGCGCCGGCGGGGCAACGGCGCCCGCATCGTCCTCCGCGGCGCCGCGGAGAACAACCTCCGGCGGATAGACGTGGAGTTTCCGCTGGGGATATTCACGTGCGTGACGGGCGTGAGCGGGTCGGGAAAAAGCACATTGGTGAACGACATCCTGTTCCGGTCACTCCACAGGCACTTCTACCGGAGCAACAAGCTGCCCGGTCGGCACGACGGCGTGGAAGGCGTCGAACACATCGACAAGGTGGTCGGGATCGACCAGTCGCCGATCGGGCGTACGCCGCGCTCGAACCCCGCCACCTACACGGGCCTGTTTACGCCCATTCGCGACCTGTTCACCCAGCTGCCCGAAAGCCGAATACGCGGCTACAAGGTGGGGCGATTCAGCTTCAACGTTGCCGGCGGCCGGTGCGAGAAATGCCAGGGTGACGGGGTCATCAAGGTGGAGATGCATTTTCTGCCCGACGTTTACATCACCTGCGAAGCGTGCAAGGGGCGCCGCTACAACCAGGAGACTCTCGAGGTGCTGTTCAAGGGGCACAGCATTTCGGACGTTCTGGAACTGAGCGTGGAGGAGGCGGCCGAGGTGTTTTCAAAGATCCCCGCGATACGCCGCAAGTGCGAAACACTTGTGTCGGTGGGGCTCGGATACATCAAGCTCGGGCAGCAGGCCACGACGCTGTCCGGCGGAGAAGCGCAGCGGGTCAAGCTCGCCGCCGAACTCTCGAAGCGCGGCACGGGCAAGACATTCTATATACTGGACGAGCCCACGACGGGTCTTCACCACGAAGATGTCCGCATGCTGCTGGAAGTCCTCAACAAACTTGTGGACAAAGGGAATACTGTTGTTGTGATCGAGCACAATCCCGATGTAATATTGGCGGCGGACCACCTGATCGACCTGGGGCCGGAGGGCGGTGACGAGGGCGGGGATGTGGTCGCCACCGGCTCGCCTTTCGATGTGATGAACTGTCCAGAATCCTACACCGGCGAGATGCTGCGCGACCTCGCCGGTGAACAGTCGAATTCACGCCGGGCCGTTTGAACACAAAAATGCCCTGCAAATCCAGGACAAATCCGACAGCACCATCATGACCGATCTCAAGAAAACACCGCTGCACGACGTGCATCGCGCGCTTGGAGCTCGAATGGTTTCGTTCGCCGGCTTCGAAATGCCGGTCAGCTATTCGGGGATCATCGAAGAACACAAGGCCGTTCGCGAACGCGTCGGTATTTTTGACGTGAGCCACATGGGAGAGTTTATCGTCTCGGGCCCGCGCGCTTTCGAATACCTGGACCACGCGGTGACCAACAATTGCAGTAAACTCCCCGACGACGGCGTGCTCTACACGGTGATGTGCCGGCCCGACGGCACCGCCGTCGACGACCTGCTCGTGTCCCGTATCGCCGCCGACCGCGCCCTGGTGGTCGTGAATGCGGCGAACATTGACAAGGATTACCGGCACATGGAAGCGCTTCTCCCCGACGACGGCGTGACGCTGGAGAACCGGAGCGACGATTACGGGCTCGTCGCCGTCCAGGGCCCGCGTTCCCGCGACCTGCTCCAGGCCTGCGAAACTTTCGCGCCGGTCAAGGACCGGTTGGCCGACGCCGGATACTATCGGTATTTTCGCGTGGATACAGCGGGCGGCGAGATCGTCGTTTCGCGGACCGGTTACACGGGAGAACTCGGTTTTGAAATTTTTGTCCCCGCAGGGAGCACGGCGGCGCTGTGGGAAGAACTCACGCTGCACGGGGCCGATTACGGTTTGTCTCCGGTAGGGCTGGCCGCCAGGGACACGCTTCGTTTCGAGGCTTCATTCTGCCTGTACGGAAACGAGCTGGACGACGAGACGTCGCCGCTCGAGGCCGGTCTGAAATGGGTGGTCAAGTTCAAGAAGCCGGGCGGTTTTGTTGGCAAGGACGCGCTGGCCGCCGCCAGAGAAAATGGACTGAAGAAGAAACTCGTGGGGCTCGAGGTTGAGGGGCGGAATATCGCACGGCACGGCTACCCCGTCATGTCCGGGGCCGAGGTCGTCGGGCGCGTCACGAGCGGTTCGTTTTCGCCGTCGCTCGCAAAGAGCCTGTGCATGGCGTACATCGACACCGACCGGTCGGACGAGCAGGAATATACGATACAAATCAGAAAAAAGCAGGTCGCGGCGCGCGTGACGCCGCTCCCGTTCTACGCGAGCCGCGCCCGCTAACGGACGCCGGCCGGCGCGAATTTATGACATCATGAAAGGAGACGGAGATGGATTATTCCACCATGCGGTTCTCGAAGGAACACGAATGGGTCAGGCCGGAAGGATCCGGCGATGAAGTGGTGGTCGGGATTACCGGGTATGCGGCGGGAGAACTCGGCGACATCGTATTCGTCGAACTGCCCGAAGCCGGCGCGGTGGTCAACGGCGGCGACGTCATAGGGACCATCGAAGCCGTCAAGACCGTCGCCGATCTGTACGCTCCGGTTTCCGGAACCGTGATGGAAGTGAACAAGGACATCGAGGACCAGCCCGACGTGGTCAACAACAGCCCTTACGAAGGCGGCTGGTTTTTCAAGATGAAGCTGTCCGACACAACGGAACTGGAACAACTGATGTCCCACGACGCCTACCAGGAGATGATTGGAGAAGCGTAGCCCGATGCCCTACCTGTATCACACCAGAGAAAATCTCGAGGCGATGCTCGAGAAAATCGGCGTCGGCTCTCTCGAAGAGCTGTTCGACCAGATTCCGAAGGAGTTTTATCTTCGCGACCTCCTGGCGATCGAGACCGGGAAGTCGGAGCCGGAAACGCACCGCCTGTTCAGCGAACTCGCCGCCCGTAACGAGCCGGCCGCCGGAATGGTCAGCTTTCTCGGCGGCGGCGTCTATGACCATTACGTTCCTTCCCTGGTCCGGCACCTGGCGGGACGGCCGGAATTCGCCACCGCCTACACTCCGTATCAACCCGAAGTCAGCCAGGGTACGCTCCAGGTAATCTTCGAATTCCAGACGCATATTTCGAGGCTTACGGGAATGGACGTGGCCAACGCGTCGATGTACGACGCGGCGACGGCGCTCGCCGAAGCGAGCCTCATGGCGGCCAAGATCAGACGCCGCGACAAGATTCTCTACCCGGCATCGCTCAACCGGCGCTACCTCGCCGTCGTGCGGCGATACCTCGCCGGGCAGAAAATCGCGCTCGAAGAGGTACCGTATCTCGAGGAAACAGGCAACATCGACCCCGCCCTGCTGCGCGGGCAGCTCACCGCCGATGTCGCCGGAGTCATCGTCCAGACGCCCAACTATTTTGGAGTGCTGGAAAAGCCGTGGCAGTTCGAAACCGACGTCCACGACAACGGCTCGCTCCTGATCGCGTCGGTCGACCCCGTCTCGCTTTCGATCCTCAAGCCGCCGGGAGAGTGGGGGGCGGACATCGTGTGCGGTGAAGGGCAGAGTCTGGGTAACGACATGAACTACGGCGGGCCGCTGCTCGGTTTCATGGCCTGCCGAAACGAGTTCATCCGGCAGATGCCCGGGCGGATCGTGAGCCGGACGACGGATGTCGATGGCCGCGAATCGTACGTGCTGACGCTGCAAACGAGGGAACAGCACATCCGCAGGGAAAAGGCGACGTCGAACATCTGCACCAACCAGGGTCTGCTCGCCACGCGGGCGACGATCTACATGAGTCTCCTCGGTGAAGCCGGGTTTACGCAGCTGGGCGGCGTGTGCTGCGCACGCGCGCACGAACTGGCCGGGATGATAGCGTCGACGGGTGGCGCCCGGGTCCTGTTTGACGGGCCGTTCTTCCGCGAGTTCGTCGTGGAGACCGACCGCCCCAACGGCGAAGTGCTCGCCGCCGCCCGCGCCGAGGGCGTTCTCGCCGGGATCCCGCTCGACCGCTACTTCGGCGAGGCGTTCGCCAACCGGCTGCTCGTCGCGGTGACGGAAAAGCACACGAGTGAAGACCTGCGGAAATTCAGCGACGTATTGAAGAGTTCATAACGGGAAAGGTCCGATGGGAGAGTCAATCTACAGCAAGAGCAGAAAGGGCAGGCCGTCGTGGCACGCCGCATCATCGGCTCCGGAGATCGATGGCCTGGTACCGCAGGAATATCTGCGCGAGGGACCGATCGGCCTGCCCGAAGTCAGCGAACCCCAGGTGGCCCGCCATTACGTCGGGTTGTCGGTCAAGAACCACCACGTGGACAAGGACCTGTTCCCGTTGGGCAGCTGCACGATGAAGTACAATCCGAAGATTAACGAGGACATCGCGGCGTGTCCGGGATTTTCCGGGCTTCACCCCGAGCAGTCGGAAGACGACGTGCAGGGCGCGCTCGAGGTCATGTCGGTCCTCGAAGATAAACTCGCCGCCATCTCGGGAATGGACGCGGTCACTTTGCAGACGGTTGCCGGCGCCCAGGGAGAATTGCTCGGCCTGATGATGGCACGCGCGTACTTCGACGACCGCGGCGAGACGCGCAACACGGTTCTCGTCCCGGACTCCGCCCACGGGACCAACCCGTCCAGCGCGGCCGTAGCGGGATTTCGCATCAAGACGTTCAAATCGGGAGAAGACGGCCGGGTCGATGTCGGCGTGCTGGCCGAAGCGCTCGACGACGATACCGCCGTGCTCATGCTCACCGTGCCCAACACGCTCGGGCTGTTCGAGACCAGCATCGACGAAATCACGCGGCTGGTACACGAAAAGGGCGGGTTGTGCTACCTCGACGGAGCCAACCTGAACGCGGTGATGGGGCGCTGCCGGCCCGGCGACCTCGGGTTCGACGTCATGCACTTCAACCTGCACAAGACATTTTCCACCCCGCACGGCGGGGGCGGCCCGGGGTCGGGCCCCGTGGGGGTCAAGTCGATCCTCGAGCCGTATCTCCCGGTGCCCCGGGTTGTCCGGAAGGACGGACGCTATACACTCGACCACGACCGGCCGTCGACGGTGGGTAAACTCCATTCATTCTATGGAAATTTCGGTATCTACCTGCGTGCGCTGGTTTACATCACCAGCCTTGGCGCGGACGGCATCCGGCGCGCGAGTGGCGCGGCGGTATTGAACGCCAACTATCTGGCGGCGCTTCTGGCCGACGTTTATCCGATTCCGTACGGCCGGCGGTGCATGCACGAATTCGTCGCCACCGGCGATCCGTACAAGAAGTACGGGGTCCGGACGCTGGATATTGCCAAGCGGCTGCTCGACTTCGGATTCTACGCCCCGACGGTGTATTTTCCGCTCGTCGTTTCCGAGGCGTTAATGGTGGAGCCGACGGATACCGAGGGCATGGAAACGCTCGACCGGTTCGCCGAAGCGATGATACAGATCGCCACCGAAGCGGTCGAAACGCCCGAAGTGCTGAAGGAGGCGCCGCACGACACCCCCGTGCGCCGTCTGGACGAAACGGCGGCCAACCGCAAACCGGTCGTGACCGTCCCGCGCGAACAATCCTGAACGCTCCGATTGTGAGGTGCCCGTGGCGAGGTTCGTGTTTCGCAGAATCGTCCACGCCGTTGTTCTCGTAATCATCACGATCACCATCACCTTCCTGGCCGTCCACCTCGCCCCCGGCGATCCCTTGAGCCGCTACTACAGCCCCGACGTCGACCCCGACGTCATGACAAAGGTCCGTGCCCAGCTGGGTCTCGACGACCCGCTGCACGTCCAGTTCACGCGTTGGCTGTGGAGTTTCCTGCGAGGGGATTTCGGGATGAGCCTCCGCGACCACCGCCCCGTCGCGACGATACTCGGCGAGACCATACCGCGCACGCTGCGCCTGACCCTGGTTGCCTTCGTCGTCCAGCTCATCGTGGGCCTCGGCGTGGGACTGGTGGCGGTCTGGAAACGCGGCCGCGCGCCCGACCGGGTGCTCTCGGTTACGACACTCGTGATATACGCGGTGCCCGCCTTCTATCTCGCCTATCTGTTGATCACTTTCTTTTCGCTGCAGCTCGACTGGTTTCCCACGTCGGGGGTCCAGTCGGTCGGGATGGAAGACGCGCCCCCGTGGGAGGTCTTCGCCGATCGCGCGCGCTACCTCGTGCTTCCCGTACTCGTGCTCGGTATCGCGAGCGCCGCGGGCCTGGCCCGCTTTGCCCGGGGGAGCCTTCTGGAGGCGATCCAGGAGGATTACGTGCGTACGGCGCGCGCCAAGGGCGTGACCGAGGGCAGGGTGTTGACGATACACGCGTTTCGCAACGCGCTGCTCCCGATCCTGACCGTCGTCGGGTTGAGCGTACCGTTCTTGCTCGGAGGGGCCGTCGTGGTCGAAAAGGTGTTTGCCTATCCGGGTATGGGGGCGCTGATGGTCGATGCAATTTTCGCCCGGGACTACCCGGTGGTGCTCGCCGTCAATTTCGTGGCGGCCTGCACGGTCATTGCGGGGAACCTGCTCGCGGACGTTTCCTTCGTCCTCGCCGATCCTCGCACAAAACTTGCATCTTTCCGGCTTTCGCCGGACGGAGAGTAACGGTCCGCGGAGGGCCGGAAGCAGCATGAGCAAGCTAACTCATTCCGTCAAAAGACTTTGTCCCGGCGGGAGCCGGAGCGCCCGGCAGGGATTCGGACTCGTTTTTGCCGTTTTTTTCTATTTGTACGCCGCCCTTGTCGCGCTTCGCGTCGGGGAGCTCGTCCGGATCTGGAGCGACGGCGGGCGTCTCGATGTGTTTTTTGCCCTCGCCGGCCTGGCGCTGCTCTACGTCGGCAGTATCGCCGCTCCGGCGGCGTCTCGAGGCGCCGGTGACCGGGGGGGCGGAGGATTTTTCCGGCGCTTTCGCGCGACCCCCATGGCGGTGACCGGGTTCTGTCTGTTCCTGGCGCTCGTCTGCTGCGCGGTCCTGGCGCCGATGCTGGCGGTGTCGGACCCGGTGGCCCAGGATTCGCCGTCTCTGACGCGGTATCAGGAGCCGTCGGCCGCCCACCCCATGGGGACGGACAAGTTCGGGCGGGATGTCTGGTCGAGGGTCCTTTTCGGCGCGCGTGCGTCGCTGTCGATCGGCGTCGTGTCGGTCGCGCTGGCGGTGCTGCTGGGACTCCTGGTCGGGGTCACGGCGGGATACGCGGGCGGCCTGGTCGACGATGTCCTCATGAGGTTCGTCGACGGGTTGTTGTCGTTTCCACGGCTGTTACTCGTACTGACGCTGGTGGCTCTGTTCTCGAATTCGTTCGTCCTGCTGGTCGTGGTAATTTCGGCGACCGGCTGGATGGGGATTGCGAGGCTGGTGCGGGGCGAGATCATCCGGCTCAAGCGGCGCGAGTTCGTCCAGGCGGCGGTGGCGACAGGGTTGGGAAGCGCGCGCGTGGTCGCGCGACACCTGCTGCCCAACTCTCTGGGGCCGGTGATCGTGGCGGCCGCGCTGAACGTCGGCGCGGTGATTCTGCTCGAGTCTTACCTGTCGTTTCTCGGGCTGGGCCTGCAGCCGCCTGCGCCGAGCTGGGGGGCGATGGTGTACGGCGGCCGCGAGGTGCTGCTGGAAGCCTGGTGGGTGAGCGCTTTTCCGGCGCTGGCGATTGTGATGGCGGTGGTGGCGTGCAACTTGATGGGAGATGGACTGCGCGGAGCCCTGGACACGAAAACCGGCAAGCCGTGACACGATCAAAACGCTTGACCGTGGTGGAAACCGAAACATAGAGTAAACAAAGAAATACATTGA
>CBDVDJ010000039.1:0-11095 GCA_965372695.1 uncultured bacterium | reverse complement strand
CGTGCTCCCGCACCCGCAATCGGGTAAGATCCAGGCGATCCGGTGGCCGGACATGGTGGCCGTCGAAGCCGTAGGATTGATCTCAATCCTTTGTCCCCACATCGGCACGCCCATCGAGCACACAACCTGGGGAAATATCAAGGCCCTCTTTCACTAATCAGCCTCGCCCTGCGTTTTCCTGCCATCGCATCTTACTTTGAAATGATCATCCCAAACCGTGGCCGAAAGTGGCCGCGACGGCGGGCGAGCCGTGATTTTCGCTTGCGAAGAGGCTGGGCATCAATTACTGACTTCTATGTCAGAATACAAAGGGATCTGGCGGTTAGCCGTCCCGCCCGCCCCCTTCATGAAGATGCGGCGGTCGAGGCCGGGGAACTTCTGACAGTGTGTTGCCGAAAATGTCTCCGTGGCGAAGCTGCGGTGACCGACGTGGCGGCGATGCTCGAACTCCTCGGGGAACGTTGAGATAACCGGAGCGCGGAGCGAATGTCGTGCTGTGATCCGGCCCGCCGGTTAAGCCATCAACCTGGTAGACACGATCGGTTTTCCCCCTTGAAGATTGCGGACTTTTATGTCAAGATAATAAAGAATTCAGCGGAGACGCGGTCACCTGTACGGGGGTGTCTAGGTTTAACTCGCTGGTAGTAAGAGAGTTGCCGGAACACCGTGTGGTTTGGCCCACCGATTGCATCTGAGGTTCTCTCATGAAACCCATTGCTCGAATCCTGATGGGCGTTTTTCTCACTGGCGTCGCCCTTGCCCCGGCTTCGCTCGCCCAGGTACCGAGTATAGGGATCTATTGGGACGAGGCGCTGCAGAGAAGGAGCATGGAGAGTTGCCCTGCGGCCCTTTATGGCACTGTTGTCGATACTCTGTACGTGGTAGCAGACGGTTTCGACATGGCCATGGCGTCTATCGAGTATCGTGTGGACTTGGGTCCGTATCTTGTGTTTCTAAGGGATATCGTCCCTGTGGGTGTGGCGGAAGGGTTTTCCATCGACGGTATCAGAATCACGTTCCCCACCCCGGTGGGTACCACCCCCCAACTGTTGATACAAAAGATCCACTTCTTGTACATGTGTCAAGGGTGCGTGGCCGCCGGGACCGGGTTTGTGTTTATAGACGAGCCGATAACCGTGCTCCCGCACCCGCAATCGGGTAAGATCCAGGCGATCCGGTGGCCGGACATGACGGCCGTCGAAGCCGAAGGATTGATCTCAATCCTTTGTCCCCACATCGGCACGCCCACCGAGCGCACAACCTGGGGAAATATTAAGGGCCTCTTTCACTAATCAGCCGCGTTCCCCACTTTTTTGTAGAAAGCCTCAATGCGTCAGAACTTTCCGGTCTCGAATTGACTTCAGTGGATAAAATCACTCCGTGCCCATCCGCCATCGGGCGGACCGGTTCCGGCGATATATGCCGCCGGGGATTCTTTTACATAGTGCCTTGTGATTGTCGCCTCGCCGTAGGTTTTCTTGGCGGTATGTTTATTATGTTTCGCGCACAATAACCTGAGATTATCAGCCGTGCTCTTTCCGCCCCGTGCAAACGGCACCGGATAGTGATCGTATTGTAGATTATGATCACAATCACAGCGCCTGCCGTCGGAACCCGCGAACGTGCATCTTCCTCCGTCCCGTTTCCAGACTTTTGTTTTTACGTGCCCGGGAATATAACGGGAATGACCTGCCTGCCGGTTCTTTGTTGCCCGGGGCTTGATTTCGCGACGTTCGGGATCATTTTTATCTAAATACAATTCCGTCATGTCATCGAAAAGCGTGTCGTAGTCGACGCCATCTGGATACTTCCGGGACAGCAGTTTCTTGCAGCGCTCCAGCTTCTCGTGGACACACTGGCTCACAACACCCTCTACCTTCCACTTCTGTTCGAACGAAAGTTTGACATTCGTCAAGTCCACTTCGCCGCGAAGTGGGACTACCTCTCCCTGGGATAGCGTCGCCGCTCCGGGAGTGTTGGTAGCGCTCCCGGAGCGCGGCGCCCTGGGCGGATCAATTTTCCTGGGCACCATCACGGGACGGGCCTTGTCGGGAATGGCGGTCTTTGGGCGGTAAGCAGACACGATCAGCTCGACCTGAGATTTGGACCTGTCGCGGATTTGTAATAACAACTCCGGCGTGATCAATCGGGATATCATGGCCAGCGCGGTGATTGTCACTCGTTTTTGTAACAACAGATCCCAGGCCTCCGGGCACTTCAGGATAGCCACCGCCGCACCGGCCCGCCGCCACGCGGAAGCGTCCGAGTAGTTGAACTCCTGTTTGCAATACTCGTACAGAGAATTGAAATGCCGTTCGAGGTACAATTCTCTGCGTTCGACCTCAACAAGATGCGGGAGGATTTGCAGCGTTAAATCTTGTTCCTTCGACACCAGTTTTCTGAGTTGATTGACGAGTTCCTGATTCGAAATACTTTTCAGCGAGTTCATTTCGTACCTCCCTTTTTTATATTATAACATGTGGTTTCTGCACGCATTGTAAGCGTGCTCAAGGCACGTGAAGCGCGTTGCGGCCAAAAAGTTTTAAAAAACTAAAGACATCGCTTGTAAGGATGTGTGGCGTGGAAGCTCGGGCGAGTTTGAATAACGAATCAAAGACAAAAGATTGTCGCAAGAAAATCTTGTCAAGATGAATTTATAAATATTCTTTTAACCCCGGAAAAAAGCCCGCGCAGACTGCCACCCGCTTCGGCGGGATTCTTGACGGCGTTGCTCAGGGAAGATTTCCCATGAAAGCCACAATTGGTCCCCTGGCGAGTGTCTTCCTGCTTTTAGTCGTATTGGCATCGGCTTCGTTCGCCCAGGTTCCGAGTATAGGGATCATTGGGACGAGGCGCTGCAGAGAAGGAGCATGGAGGGTTGCCCTGAGGCCCTGCCTGGCACTGTTATCGATACCCTGTACATCGTGGCGGACGGCTTCAATATGGCCATGGCCTCGGTCGAATTCATGGTGGATATCAGCGAGTATTTTCTTTTCCTCGCGGACATTGTCTCTGCCGGTGTTGTTGAAGGGAACTCGGTGGGCGGGATCAGGATTTCGTACCCCGCACCCGCCGATGCCACGGGCCGGCTCGTGGTCAATGGGATCGTATTTACTTGCATGTGTGAGGTATGTGCAGACGTCAAATTCGACACCCCGCTCGAGGTACTCCCGTATCCGGAGTCAGGCAAGATCCAGGCATATCGCTGGCCGGATATGGTGGGGATCGAAGCTGTTGGATTGACGTCGTATTTGTGCTGGACCGCGAGTCCCGTCAAGCACACAACCTGGGGAAATATCAAGGCCCTCTTTTTCACAAGCACAACTTGAGATACAAACAGGGCTCTGTTCCCGGCAGCTCGAAGTGGAGGGGCTTTTTTCGATTGTTTACTACGTCAGGTGTCGAGTTTTTGACGGATTGAGGTTAACCGTAGCGGCCCATTGCTTTTCTTGCGAGTACACGCTAATTTCGACTGACGGTCTTCCCCCGTGCACTGACGATCAGCGCGAAGGTCGGAGATACAACGTCCGCCAAGTACCACTATCGTCGGCACGTGTCCGTCCCAGATCAGTTTAGACCACGAGCGGTCTAAATGACTCACTCCCGGGCTCAACGCAGGATAACTAGCTTCTTCACTACTGTCTCGTGGCCGACCTGCAGTCGGACAAAGTAAAGACCGGAGGCAACCGGCGTGCCGTTCTGGTCCCGGTTGTCCCACACATATGAGAACTCCGCGTTACCTGCTGGCCCCGCGACGCGCAGGAGCCGCCTGCCGGCAACATCGTAGATCTCGACGATGGGCGCATCACCCCGCGACGGTGGGTAGGTGCCGAACAGAGCGGTCGGACCCGACGTCGGGTTCGGACGCACTGTCAGGCTGAGCGGAGGCACGGCGCCAACTTCGGTGACACCCGTCACCGTAGAAATGATCTCCCCGTCCAGTTGGTAAGGTCCGCAACTATTCTCGTCGCCGTCGACGACGAGGTAGTACGTGCCCACGTTGACGAACCGGTGATTGACCGTGGGGCTCCCCCGGCCGTCTTCCGCATAGCCTCCAAGAATGCAAACGGGATTGCCACAGTCATCGACAACGTATAGGCCCGGGCCCCATTCAGCGGTGAGCTCGGCATGCAGCGAATCGCCGAACGCTACGACGAACTCGTAGAAGACATCCGGTCCGCTGAGTTCATTGCCTACGCACGAGCTCGCTAAGGGGGTGTACGGGTTGAGGTCGTTTGCGGCGTAGCACGTCACGTCCTGGATAATGAAAGCGGTACCCAAGGCAGTGGCACTCGCGCATACATCGTTTGGAGGCGCGGTAGTGGGATCGAAGTCTCCCACTACGATGTCGTCAAGGGCGAAGTCAGCTCCGTCCGTCCCTACGACACGGAACCCGAACTCTACATTCATCCCGATCCACGTGGTCAGATCCACCACGTGTTCGCGGTAAATAAACGGATCGGCAGGAGGCTCATCATTCAGAATGGACCAGAGCAGGGTCCAAGCGGTGGTTCCTACCTCACGGATACTTAGGGATGCATCCAGCGCACTAGACCAGACCTGGCTCCCAGACCATGAGAACTTGATCGCGTCATCAGTCGCGCCGAGTGAATCACCAGGGGAGACCAACCACTCGTCAACACCACTTGGTGATTCGCCTCCCACGAACGCAGCTCCGCTGCCGGTGCCCACGTGACCAGGGTCCGTCGTTCGGTGCCATGTGTAGGGGAGCCCAAGGCCCACCGTTTGTGTGGTCCATCCAGTCGGAGGAAACGTTGCGCCCTCGAAGCCCTCCTGCAAAGAAGCCACCGTAGTCCGTGTACTCGGACTTGATGCCTTGACGACAACTGGACCGGACCGGATGGGCGACGGTGGCGCCTGTGCGAATGGAAGGGGAGTAAGATAGCCTGATATGCCGGTGGCGATCCCATCCGCGATAAGGGCCTGGTCACCAGACGAGACAATGTTGTTGAACTGGCACCCATTCGAGATGAAGCACACCTCGAAGAGCAGTGCTACGGGACGCGTCTGTCTGAGGACAGCGAAGCTTTTCTTCTTGATTCCGCGGTCTTTGCTGCAGAACAGAAACGCGACATTTGCGTGTGTCATCAGGTCGGCGTGGATTTCTTCCGCGGCGGTGCTGTCTTCTCGATACGCATACTTACTCTTGCCGTCATACTTGGCTGTGGCGTAGTAGGTCTCCGTCCCGAAGACCGCCTCATCCTCCCATTCGTTCATGTGGATGCTGATAAAAAGCTGACAGGGTAGCTGTATGCCGAAGTCATTCCCCAACTCGCCGTTGGCAATCTTTCGACGCTGCTCAAGGCTGAAGTTTGTCGTATCGCTGTTCTGAGTCCTATAAACGAAATAGCCCAGGGCCGTCAGGTCGGTTTCGAGGTAGCCAGCCACCCCGATGTTAAGTTCCTTTTCGTTCGGAAGCGCGGAGCCGTTGGCACCGAGCGCCCCAGGCTTCGGGCCACCGTGGCCGGGATCGATCCACACGTCGAGTTGACCGTACGCCGGTTCAACAAACGCACTGAGAAGAACCAGAGTGAGCACGAATAGGTAAGTGCAGTATGAACGAAGCATTGGGCTTAGGAGTCTGCGAAGACGTGAATTCATGGCAGTTCCCTCCTTTTACGTATCAGCCATGTCTAGTCTTGCGCGGGGTGAGAGTCCTCCTTGGAAAGCTCGATGACGACACGCTGTTCGACCCCACGTTCGTCACCATTCCACCGACTGCGGTCGATTTGGATCGTGCGATTCGTGATCCACAAGGGGTTCGACTCCACGAATTCCGGCGTCTCGAGCACGGGCCACTTCTCACCGGTCTCAGGGTCGGCAATCCAGAGGTCAGCCGCAACCGGATCTTCACCTACGGGATGGAGCTCCGTCGGTCGGGAGAAAGCGATCCAACGTCCGTCGGGGCTCCATGAAAACTTGTAGTCCGAGAGCACATCGAGTGTGTCAATAACGATGACGCCGCCTTCCGGAACCGACAGCGTGTACAAGATCGTGCGTGGACCGCCGTAAATGACGCCATCGGCCGCAAGCGTGCGTGAGTCCGGGGACCATTTCATCAATGATCCTGAAGCCCTCACCTCGGGGTCCAGGAGCAACGTCTTGGTCGCAACGTCCACCACAATGAGTTCGTGTGGCCGTCCCACTGATTTCCAGACGACGCAGCCAATGTATTTACCGTCAGGCGACCAGCGCGGAGCCGAAGTCCAATCATCAAGCACGCGAACGGTTTCGCCAGTTCTAAGGTCCTCGAGCCATAAAAAAGGGTGATACTCTTCGTTCGTGCGGATGCGTGCCACGAGTGAATCGGGGCCTGGGACATTGTTTGCGTCGGGGGATGGCCACAGGTAGCGAGTCGCCTTCTCGAACGGCACTTCTCCGGGGTGTCGCTCACGAACCGAAACCACGGTCCACGGATTCGACGGTTGCGAGCAGCTCGCAAGTGCCGACAGCACAACAATCAGCGTCGTGACAGACGTTACGTAGCAAGTTTTCACGGTGTCTCCCTCCTCCCAGAAGACTCTCGTGGAAGTATAGCAGGATCTCTCGCTCACGCCACCAAATGCTCAAGCTCCCTAATCACTTCAACCAATAATTGGACCGTTCGCCGGATATGGTGGGGATCGAAGCTGGGATTTCAACAGCGAAGAGGTTGCAGTCGTTTGCACAACGCGTGTACTGCACACGCCGGGCCAGAAATAATCTAACACTCACAACCATATACTCGACTTCCGCACCATATAAGTCCGATTTATGTTGACACCGTCGGGGCCACCGGGTATAGTCTCACCGAACTTTTTGTGAATCTCGGCCCTAAGCTTCACGATTGCTTAACCAAGTAAAATAAATACGGTTATACGCGCGGCGCGCGCAATCTGGTTCCCGGAGGAACCCAAGGTGTTGTCAAAAACTATCCCGATAATCCTCGCCTTGATATTGGTGTTCCTGGCCGCTCCGGTACGGGCGCAGGAGCCGGCCGGGGAGACCGCCGCTCCGCTGCTGGCTGCGGGCATCGATGAAAAGCTCGGCGAGTACATCCCCGCCGACCTGATGCTGGTCAACGAGGATGGTGACACGGTGCGGCTTGGCGACGTCATCGACCGGCCGACGATCATCACGCTCGTCTATTATAGTTGTCCTTCGATCTGCCGGCCGCTCTTGAACGAAGTCTCGGGTATGCTCGGCCGCCTGCTCGAGCTCAACATGAATCCCGGCGAAGACTACCAGGTGGTGACGATCAGCTTCGATGAGTTCGACGGTCCCGCCGGTTCGGCGAGGCTCAAGAAGGAATACATGAACCAGCTCCCGGAGGGTTTTCCCGGGGGGGCCTGGACGTTTCTGACGGCGGGTCCGGAGACGATCGAACGGTTCACGGAGTCGGTGGGATTCGAGTTCAACCGGGTGGGCGAAGACTTCGCCCATCCTTCCACGCTGGTGATCCTCTCTCCCAAGGGCAAGATCACGCGCTACCTCTACGGAGCCGAATACCTGGCGCTCGACCTGAAAATGGCGATCTACGAGGCGTCCGAGGGGCGCGTGGGACCGACCATCGCCCGGATGCTGAAATTCTGTTTCAGCTACGACCCTGAAGGCCGCAAGTACGTGCTGAACCTGACGCGTGTCGTCGGGACCGGCATGATACTCAGCCTGGTCGGCTTTGCGATATTCCTGACGGCCGCGGGACGCCGGCGCGCCAGAGAGGTTGGAGAATAGATATGGCGAATCAAGCAGCCCCCGCCGTCGATCCGGACGCCCACGCGGCCGAGCCGGATTTCTACCACATAAAGAGCCGGTGGTCGGGGCTCGCCTCCTGGATATTCTCCACCGACCACAAGCGGATCGGGTTGATGTACCTGGCCCTCCTGCTCACCTTTTTTACCGTCGGGATGACGCTGGGATTCCTCATGCGTCTCGAGTTGATCGCACCGGGCCGCACCATCATGGACGCCCAGACCTACAACGCGGTGTTCACGGTTCACGGCGTCATCATGATCTTTCTCTTCGTCGTCCCGGGGCTGTCGGCGTCCTTCGGCAATTTTTTTCTGCCCATCCAGATCGGCGCCCAGGACGTGATGTTTCCCCGGCTCAACCTCCTGTCGTGGTGGCTCTACCTGACCGGAGCGATCCTGGCCGTCCTCTCGCTGTTTACGGGCGACGGGCCTCCCGACACGGGGTGGACTTTCTACGCCCCCTACAGCATCCGCACGGGAACCAACGTTACCCTGGCGGCATTCGCCGTGTTCGTGCTGGGTTTTTCGTCGATCCTGACCGGGCTCAATTTTGTTACCACCGTCCATCGTATGCGCGCGCCGGGCATGAGTTTTTTCCGTATGCCGCTTTTCACCTGGTCGCTCTACGCCACCGGCTGGATCCAGGTCATCGCGACACCCGTCATCGGGATCACGCTGATACTCATCATGGTGGAGAGGATCCTCGGTATCGGCGTGTTCGACCCCGCGCTCGGCGGCGACCCGATCCTCTACCAGCACCTTTTCTGGATCTACTCGCACCCCGCCGTCTACGTCATGATCCTCCCCGCCATGGGCGCCGTTTCCGAGATGATTTCGGTGCATTCACGGCGCGCCATTTTTGGATACAAATTCATCGCCATGTCGAGTGTGGCCATCGCGATGTTCGGGTCGCTGGTCTGGGCGCACCACATGTACGTGGCGGGGAACAGCCTCGTCGCCAATTTCATCTTCTCGTTTCTCACGATGATCGTCGCCATTCCCAGCGCCGTCAAAACGTTCAACTGGGTGGCCACCCTCTACAAGGGGTCGATCGCTCTGGAGACGCCGATGCTCTTCGCGCTCCAGTTTGTATTCCAGTTCATGATCGCGGGGCTCACGGGGATGATGATCGGGGTCCTGTCGGTCGACGTCCACGTCCACGACACCTACTTCATCGTCGCTCACTTCCATTACACGATGTTCGGCGGGATGGCGATGGCGATGTTCGGCGCCATGCACCACTGGTTCCCCAAGATGTTTGGCCGCATGTACCACCAGGTCCCGTCGAAGATCGCGTGGTTTCTCATATTTGTCGGGTTCAATACGCTCTATCTGCCGATGTTCGTGCTCGGGTGGCAGGGGATGCCGCGGCGGTACTACGACTACCTGCCCGAATTCCAGAACCTGCAGGTTCTCTCTACCGTCGGTTCCTGGATACTGATCCTCGGTATCATCATCATGTTCGTCAATCTCATCCACTCGCTGCGGCACGGGCAGGTGTGTACCGAAGACGACCCGTGGGGCGGCGGCAGGACGCTCGACTGGAAGGTGCCGTCACCTCCTCCGCTGTTGAACTTCGACGAAATTCCGACCATTGACCGGGGGGCGTACGAGTCTGAAGGGGAGGTGTCCGGATGAGCCAGGGGCCTTCCATCGCACTCGAACACCACAAGGACTACACGGGTTCCAAGGTCGGCATCTGGCTGTTCCTGGCCACCGAGGTCCTCCTCTTCGGCGGGGTGTTCCTCGTCTACGCGGTCTACCGGGCGAAATACCCCGGTGATTTTCACGCGGCCGCCAGCGAACTGGACACGCTGACCGGCACGGTGAACACGATCATCCTTTTGACGAGCAGCCTCACCATGGTCTTGTCGATCGCCGCCATTCATCACGGCAACCGCAAACTCGCCGTGATCATGCTCATCCTGACGGTGGTCCTCGGCGGCTGGTTCATGGTGAACAAGTATTTCGAGTGGGGGGCGAAGATCAGCCACGGCCTCTATCCGGGTTCAGAGATCCTCCAGCACCACCCCGCGGGTGAGATTCTCTTTTTCGGGCTCTATTTCACGATGACGGGACTCCACGGCGTGCACGTGGTGGTGGGGATGGTTCTCTTGACCGTCATGATCATCAAGGTCCTCAACCGGCCCGCCGCGGAGGTTTCCTTCGTCGACGGACGCGGTCTGGAACGGGCGCGCGGCGGCAGATTCGTCGTCAGGGATGGTGAGGGGAATGACGTCTGGTCCGGCGAGGAACTCGACGATTCGGTGCAAAGCGTGACGGTCAAGGTCAAGTACTGGCCGGTCAGGAGACGATTCCACATCGCCGATTTCAACCAGCTCGAAAACTCGGGGCTGTACTGGCACATCGTGGACATCATCTGGATTTTCCTTTTTCCGTTGTTCTATCTGATTACATGAGGGATGGCATGAAGGACGAACACGACGCACGACACGAGCCGGTCGGTTACGGTACCTATATCCTGGCCTGGTTTGCCCTGCTGCTCCTGACGTCGATCACGGTGGCGGCGGCGGGAATGGATTTCGGCAACCTGAGCGTGGCCGTCGCACTCTTCATCGCCGGGATAAAGGCCACCGTCGTGCTCTATGTGTTCATGCACCTCAAATACGAATCGAAACTGTTTCACGTCATGCTGTGGATCGTATTGATCACGCTCCTGGTCTTCATCGGCCTGACGTTTACCGATACCCTGTTCAGGTAACAAAATGCTGAGTGCACTCTCCAATATCGCCGAAGTCGTCAACGGCCCCATCCTCTTCATAACGGCCGTGTCGGTCTTCTTTCTCGTCGGGATCACCGCCGTGATGGTGTATTTCACGATCCGCTACAGCCGGCGGCGCAACCCGAAGCCCGAAGACGTCCACGGGCATACGCTGCTCGAGATCGTCTGGACGGTCATCCCCACGCTGCTCGCCTTCGGGATGTTCTGGTACGGCTGGGTCGGCTACAAGTTCATGAAGGAAGTGCCGGCAGACGCCATCGAAATCACGGTGACGGGGCGGATGTGGTCGTGGCTCTACGAGTACCCTAACGGCGTGGAGACCGACGTGTTGAACGTCCCCGTCGACAAACCCGTGAAGCTCAACATGCGCTCCCTGGACGTGATCCACAGCTACTATATCCCCGCCTTCAAGGTCAAACAGGACGTCGTGCCCGGCGTCGACGGGCTGTTTTTGTGGTTTACGGCGTTTGAGACGGGGGAATACGACGTTTTCTGCGCCGAGTACTGCGGCCTGCAGCATTCGGCGATGCTCTCGAAGGTCAGGGTGCTCCCCGCAGCGGATTTTGACGCCTGGCTGGTCGAAGAAGGGGCCGAAGTGGCC
>CBDVDJ010000038.1:0-11312 GCA_965372695.1 uncultured bacterium | reverse complement strand
CCACGGTGTAAAATTTTCGACTCTCTCGATATCGCGCCACTGTTCGAGCTGCCAGATACCGGCAACGCGGCGCACACCCATTTCCGCAACACCCTGGATCTCCGTCTTCGCCCCGCCGGCTTTAGCCGTCAGGTTGAGTGTGTACGTGACCCGGAACTGGACGAAATCGTTATCGTTGATCTGCGGTGTCGGCTGGAACGTGACACTGGCGGCCGACGACTCCGAGATCATGAGCTGGAGCACCTGCATCTCGACGTCCTTGGTCCAGTTGTCGAAGATCCCCGGCGGCAGCGACGGGTCGATCGCGTCCTGGTCGAGCGGTATGAAAACGAAGTGATCCGCCAGGCTTCGTTCGTAGTTCTGTCCCTGGGCCAGGTTCTCGATCCCGGATCTCAGGTTGGCGAACACTCCCACCGCGTCGTTGGGCGGTCTGTACGGCACCCGGTCGTCGGGCACCGGCTCCTGCGCTTCGCGCGGCTCGAACAAGTTGCATCCGGTCGTAAGACCGGTCAAAAGGAGCAGGCAGCAGATCGCCACCCCCGCCAATGCCGGCAAAGTCCCCCTGATGATCGATCGATTTCTATTCATGGTCTTCCGTCAAAATGCGTATTTGATTTCCGCGTCCACGATCCAGTAGTCCTTCTGGGCCTCGGCCGTGAACGAACCGAACCGGTTCGCCTTCAAGAGCGTCAATCTCAGCGTCCGGTTCGCGCCAAAGTTGTAATTGCCGCGTATCCCGACCTCGATGCCGCCGTCCTCGGAAACGCGAACGTTGGATCTGCCGATGGTCCGGTCTTCCCTCCGGCTGTAATCCTGCTTGCCGAGCACGGCGAGCTTGTCTGTAAACTGATAGCTGAACTCGATTTTGATCTGGTCGCGCCGGTCCTCGCGCTCGCGGTTGAGGTAACGCTCGCCACCTTCTTCCACGGAGAGATAACTGCCGCGGTCGTGGAAATGATATCCATAGTAAAACTTGGTCCGCAACCGATCGGTGATCCTGGCCGACACGTCGTTGGAAAATGTCACGTTCCGGTCGAGAAAGTTGTCTTCGGGCACGAACGTGTGGTCGGTAAACTCGATCGACAGCCCGTAGTTCTGTGTGATGCTGATTCTCTCGTTCATGTTGTACGTGATCGACGGACGAAAATCGTACCGGGACTTGATACGGTTACTCGACGACAGTGTCCCGTCGATATTGATGAACTCGGTGCGAATCAGCGAACTGCCGATACTCGCCGAGATCTTGCGAAACGGCCGCGAGCTGATCTGGACGTTGACGCGGTGCTCCAACTGGTCCTGGTCGCGCGGGTTGTCTTCGTATCTCAGGTAGAACGTCTGTATCAGAAGGGCGCTTCCGGTCGCACTGATGTTGAACGTCGGGTTGAACGCGTGGGTCAGCCCGACTTTCACCTCTCTCGATTTCCGGTCGTGACTACTCACCGATTGTGGCCCCAGGTCCTTGAGCATTTTGGTCGCGTCGATGTTGACGGACGCCCTGGTGCCGGTAAAAAAGGTGTATTTGACTTCGCTGCGGAGAAAGTCGGTAATGTTGTGGCTGAATCGCGTCTTGGTCACGGCGTAGTCGGTCAGGTGGTCGGCGTGCTGGGCGTCGACCCTCAGATCGAGCCCGCTCAGCATATGCGACGTGAACCCGACGTTCATAACCCGCGCCTCCACAATGCGCGTCTCTTCGATGAGGTTCTCCGCCCCCGCGATCTGACCGCCGAGTGATCCACGCTGCTGGTCGGTGAACTTCTCGCGCGCGTGGAATTCGTCGTACTCGAAATGGGCGATCTGCCGGTCGCTGAAGTGCACTTCGACATCAGCGCTCGTGCTGTCCTCCTTGAGGAACAGCCCGTCAAATTTCTCGACGCTCGACGCAGACGATACGTCGAGGTTCTTGAAGTAGCCGCGTCCACGCACGACCAGCCACCGGTCGAGCAGGCTGTAACCAAACCCGCCGCCGACCTCGCCACCCTGCGACACGTCGGTCTTGAATGTCTTTTCCGCGTCGGCCATTGCCGCAATGACGTTTCCGTCCCACCGGAAGTTGTCAGGATCGATCGTATTGTGCCGCAGCGTCGCGCTCAGCGTGAGCGTGTTGAGAATGACGTCCTGGAAACCGCCCGTGACGGCCACGACCCGGTTGAACATCCGGTTGTCCATGTGGCGGACCTGGGCGGACCACCCGCTCATGCCGAATCGGTGAATGAGGAGGTTCTGGAACATCTTTCTCTCGTTACTCCGCGCCTGCAGGCGAAAGTCTTCTTTTTCAGCCCCCAGCGTCGTCTGCAGCTGCAGGCCGTTGGACATCATGAACGTGTGCCGGAAATTGCCGCCGAGTTTCACGCTCGAAACCCCGGCTTTGCTCGTTCCCGTAAAAACGGGCATAAACATATATGCCGGCACGACCGTTGAGTCGTTCGGTACTGTGGTTGTCGGCGGCCCCTGACCCCAGGCGGGTTGCGCACAGGTTAGAGGGAGAACAACCATCGCAACAACTAAGATACTCCTTTGAAGCATCAATACCAGACACTGAAGAAAGGGGCCACCCGATACGTTACATCTACCGGGGTTCGCTCGAACCGTTCGCGAGCCCGGTCAAAGACCTGGACAACTTCAAAAAATCAACCTTACTCAGGTTTTCCGGGCGAAGGCCGAAATCAAGTCCGGTTTCGGATTCGATCACGGCAAAGTCCGGATCGCGCAGCGAATAAAACGCTTTTAGCGTATTGCTTATAGTCTTCCTCCGCTGCTGGAACAGGTTCTTGACCAGTTTTACGAACGACCCGAGTTCCTGGGGTTTCAGCAGGGGCTGAACAAGCGGTCTGAACTCGAGCACTACCGACGCCACCCTGGGCCGTGGTGTAAACGACCCCGGCGCCACCCTCGTCACCACCCTCACATCGTACAGACTCTGCAAAATTACGCTGGTGATTCCGTATACCCGGCTGCCCGGCGGAGAGACGATCCGGTCGCCTACTTCCTTCTGCAGCATGATGTACGCGGCGTTGATAACCTCGTTCTCGTACACCAGGTACGAGAACAGCACGTCGCGCGTCAGGTAGAACGGTATGTTCCCGACCAGCGTGCAGCGGTCTGTATTTCTTGCCGCGAGGAGGCCACTCAGGGGAATTTTTGAAAAGTCCTCATTGAGTATCTCCGCTCGCGTCAGAGAGACGGACCCTCCCGCGGCAAATCCTTCGAACTCTTCCTTCAGCTGTTCGACCAGCGCCCCGTCGATCTCGAGGGCGATCAACTTCACCCCGCGGGAAACCAGCTCGCGGGTGAGTATCCCGCGTCCCGGCCCCAGCTCCACCACCGTATCGTCCGGGCCGACACCGGTCGCGTCCACGATCTTGCGGGCTATCGCCGGGTCGTATAAGAAGTTCTGCCCGAGACCTTTCTTGGCTCGATGGCGCTTCGGTTTCAACAGCCGAGTACTTTCAAAATGTACACCGGTCCAATGGACCTGGGGTCAAACAGGAAAAGTGTGGAATTAATAGCAGTTAAGTGCGGTAGGGTAGCCTCCTGAGACTGTTACTTTGACACCGTATTATAACGCAAAAAGGGTGCCAGAGTCAAGGGTCTGAAACATCCGGCCCCGGGCGGTGTAATATATCTTAGCCAGCGGGCGATTAATGTAATAGAATCGAGCCTGGTCCCGGCATATAACTCGTTATACATCAGGAGGTTGCCCATGAAGGGTCGTATTCTGGTCCTTTTGACCGCCGTCGTCGTGCTTCTCGTCCCCGCGCCGGGGACGGCGCTCGCCGGCGAGGTAGAGTGGGACGGGCCGTCATTCGATGACGTCCTCGAGACGGCGAAAACCGAGAACAAGCACGTTTTCATAGACTTCTACGCCACCTGGTGCGGGCCGTGTAAACAGCTCGACAAGGTCACCTACCAGGACACGAAGGTCTCGGACTACCTCAATAGTATCGTCGCCGTGAAGTACGACGCCGAAAAGGACGAGGGTGAAGTGCTGGCGAAGAGGTTCAGGATCCGGGCCTACCCCACGCTGGTGCTGCTCGGCCCCGACGGGAAAGAGATCGACCGGCACATCGGCTACCTCGACCCCGAGGATTTCATGGAGGTCATCAAGGGCTACCAGGACGGCGTGGGTACGGTGGCTTACTACGAAGACATCCTGAAGAAAACCCCCGGCGACAAGGAAGCATTGTACGAACTCGGCGTGAAGCACGCCGACGCCGTACGGTCGAAGGAAGCCCAGGCGGCATTCGAGAAGCTCCTGAAAATCGACCCCGACACCGAATACAGGGCCGACATCTACTATCAACTCGGATACGTCATGTACGTCGACGAACGCTACGAAGACGCGATCGTGTACTACGACAAATTGATCGCCGGATACCCGGACACGAAGCACCACGACGAAGCGCTGCAAATGGAGGCGCGCGTTTATTACAGCCTCGACCAGAAGGACAAGTGCCTCGAGGTGTACCAGGTCTATCTCGACCGGCACCCCGACGACCCGGGAGCCATGAACGGCTTTGCCTGGTTCTGCGCCAAGCGCGGCTTCGGCTTCGACCAGGCACTGCCCGTCGCGCTCGAGGCGGCGGATCTGTCCGACCGTGACCCCGGCGTCCTCGACACCCTCGCCGAGTTGTACTTCGCCATGGGCGATTACGACCATGCGATCGAGGTCGGCCAGGAAGCTCTCGACAAGGAGCCGGACGACAAGTACTTCCAGGACCAGCTCGAAAAATACGAGCAGGCCCGACGACAGGCGGGGCGCTGAACGCCGCCGTTTCGACAGCAACAAAAGCCCCGGGCTCTCGAGAGCCCGGGGCTTTTTTATAAACCTGTTGTGAACCGGTTTTACGCGGCCTTTATATCGGCCGCTTCGAGCAGCGAAGGCAGCGCCGCTTCGAACGAATCCAGCTCCGGGATACCGAACGCCGCGGTGAATGCCCCGGTATCGCAGATGTTGTCCTCGACCAGCATCTCGAGCTGATCGACCGTCAGCGGAAACGACTCGAACCGCTGCATCAGCTTCACCACCGGCTTCATGAAAAGCTTCGAGATCTTCATTGTGTTCGGGTGCAGCGAATAGTGCTTCGCGATCCTGTCGAGCAGATCGGCGAACTTCACCTGGTCCGGCCCGGCGACGTCGAATGAGGCCCCCTGCGTCTCGGGCATCGACAGCGTCCGCGCCATCGCGTCGGTCAGGTTGTGGAGCGATACCGGCTGCAGCTTCGCCTTGCCGCCATCGATGACGGGAACCACCGGCCGGTGAACCAGGTCCACCAGCTGGCGGATAAACTCGGAACCCGGCGCAAAGACAACCGATGGCCGGAAGATCGTCCAGCGCAGACCCGAGTCGCGCACGAGCGATTCCGCCTCGTACTTGGTCGTCTGGTACCGGGACGCCGCATCCGGCCGGGCGCCCAGCGCACTAATGTGGACGAAGCGCTCGACCCCCATGCGCCGGGCCGCGTCGACAACGTTGTACGTCGCCTCGGTGTGCATCGCGACATAAGTGGTGCCGTCGTGAGGATACTCACGGATGATCCCGACCAGGTGAACGACGGCCTGGCATCCGTCCACCGCTTTCAGGCAGGCGGGCGAGTCGAGGACGTCACCCTCGACGACCTCGTACCCCGATCCGGCTCCGAGCTTGTGCACACTCCCCCTGCGAACGAGAAGACGGACGTCGTAACCCTGCCCTCTCAGTTTTTCCCTCAACGTCTGGCCAATATAACCGGTGCCGCCCGTCACTAATACTTTCATAAGAATCTCCGTTGTAATTAATCAGGCTTCTTCTTCGGCGTATTGGACGCCGCATATCGGGCAGACGCCCGTTTCCCTGGGGAAAAACACCTTGCAGCCGTCGCACTGCAGGACTTCTTCCGACGTGCCCTGGAGCGCCTCGTACGCGTCGTCTTTTTCGTCGACCGGCACGTACAGCTCCGTCGTATCCTCTTCGGATTCAACGACGATCGACGTGATGCCCTGCTCCTGCATGAAATACCGCCGTTCGACCAGCGATTCCGGGGTGGTGTACAACCCCAGGAGCTCCCACTCCCCCTCGTCTACGAGATTTTCGTGCGCGCTGCAGATCATGGTGTTGAAAATGCTCTGATAACACTCTCCACACACCATGTCGCCGCAGATGGCGCATTTCCCCATGAAATCACCGTCGAGGTGTTCGCATTCCTCAGCCATCGGCTCATCCCCGTCAGGTTGCCAGAACGACCATCAGCCGTCCTGCGTTTCCAGCGATCGATATTTGCGAACCGTACACCCGGCGCCGAGTCTCGCGGCCAGTTCGGCACACGGCTCCACCTTCGTTTTTGATACGGCGACAAAGAGACACTCGGTCTCGATGCCCGCCTCCACGGCACCCGCCACGAATCCGGTGAGAGACTTGAACGCGGCGTCGCCCAGTCCGGTCATCACGGCATTTTCGTGCTGAGCGGGGGTTGCCCCATACATCCGGACGGTCAGCGCGTCGGCGATGCCCGCCAGCGATTCGACAACGCCCGGCCCGACGGCGGCGTGTCCCCGATTCCCCGTCATCACCCGGACCCTGACCCCCTCCGAGTGCATCTTCCCGGCCACGGCCGTCACCTGCCCCATGTGTTCGAGCGGCTCGTTATAGCCACAGATCACGGCCTCTTCAACCGCTTCCGCGGCCGTCAGACCGGCCGTGAGGCCGGCCGCAAGGCCGGCCAGCGTTTCCGGTGACATGCCGGGAGTCGTATGAATATAGACCCTATTGCCAATCTTGTAAACGGGGAGCGGAAGCGTTTTTTGCTCCAGCCGCATCGCCAGAGCGAAGTTCTGCGTCGTCTGGCGGACGACGTCTTCCGGCGCCACACCGTGGATCCTCGCCAGGGTGTCGACGACCCTCGCAACCATCCCCGGCTCATTTCTCCGTCCTCGCCACGGCGCCGGCGCCAGGTAGGGACAATCTGTCTCCAGGACGATGCGATCGAGAGGAATCGCGTGGAGGATATCCGCCAGCCGCGACTTCTTGAATGTCGCCACCCCACCGATCCCGAGGTGGAGTCCGAGTTCGGTCGCCCTCGTCGCGACGGCCGGACCGTGGTTGAAGGCGTGGAATATCCCCCTGAATTTCATCCGCTCCGAAGCGAGGATGTCGAGTACGTCGTGATCGGCGTCACGGCAGTGGATGACCACCGGCTTGTCCTTGAGCCTCGCCATCCACAGCATGCGGCGGAACACCTTGCGTTGTACGTCGCGCGGCGAGTGGTCGTAGTAGTAATCCAGACCGATCTCACCGACACCGATGATCCTCGGCCGGTCGAGGAGCACTTTCAGCTCCAGCTCGTAGTCCAGGGTGTGATCGACGGCGTTGTGGGGATGGGTCCCCACCACCCCGTAGACGAAAGGATACTTGTCCACGAGCGCGGCGGTGGCCCGGGCGGAACCGGGGTCGTAACCGATATTGACGATCGCCCGCACGCCCTCTTCCACGGCTCGCGTCACCACATTATCGATGTCGTCACGAAACAACGGATGGTCGAGATGGGTGTGCGAGTCGATCATGATTGTTTATATAGTCGAGCGGAGCCGGCGTGGGTCACGCTGTTTGTGTTTACTCGTCGGCCGGGATTTCCAGCCGGGGGAACAGGGGAACCGGCTTGTTCACCGTGTGCCAGTCATCCGCACCCGGCCTCGACGCTTCTTCGAGTCTCAAAGAAGCGACGTCGGCGGGCAGCCCGAGTTGTGTCCTCATCTCGGACGACTTGGCCGGCATGAACGGCACGCACAGCACAGAACAGAGACGCAGCACTTCGAGCAGCACGCGCAGGCACCTGTCGAGGTCCAGCTCCCGCTCTTCCCCGGCCTTTGCCAGCTCCCACGGTTTCTGTTCTTCCACGTACCGGTTGGCGGACTGGACGGCGCGCCACAACGACTGCAGCGCGTGGTCGAAGGCCAGCGATTCCATCGTCTCGGTATAGTCCTCCACGACGCCCCCGGCGACCCGCTCGAAATCGGACGCGGCCGCTTCGCTCCACGCGGGGACTTTGCCGTCGCGGTACCGGCCGGTCATCGACAGCGCCCGCGAAAACAGGTTGCCGAGTTCGTTGGCCAGTTCGCTGTTGTACCGGGCGACGAACAACTCGACGGTAAAGTCGCCGTCACGATTGAACGCGATCTCCTTGAGCAGCAGGTATCTCAACGCATCCGAACCGAAAAATTTCGCCAGGTCAGTCGGATCGACGATATTGCCGATCGTCTTGCTCATCTTTTCGCCGCGGTTGTAGACAAACCCGTGCCCGAAAATGCACCCGGGAAGGGGCAGTTCCGCCGCCATCAGCATCGCCGGCCAGATGAGGCAGTGAAAGCGGGTGATATCCTTGCCGATGATGTGGCAGTCGGCCGGCCAGTATTTCTCGAAAAGCTCTCCCGGTGAGTCGCCGTATCCCAGCGCCGATATATAATTGATCAGCGCGTCGAACCACACGTACACCACCTGGTCCTCCGCGATCGGCAGGGGCACCCCCCACTCCCGGCCCGCACGCGACACGCTCACGTCCTGGAGCCCATGCTCGATAAACTTGAGGATTTCGTTCTTCCGGATTTCCGGCCTGATGAATCCCGGGTTGTCGTGAATATGCGCCGCGAGCCGATCGCTGAATTTCGAGAGCGCAAAAAAATAGTTTTTCTCTTCGATGAACTCCGGCTCCGTTTTGTGGCGCGGGCATTTTCCGTCGACGAGGTCCTTCTCGACCACAAACTCCTCGCACGACACACAGTACAAGCCCTTGTACGTACCCTCGTAGATGTAACCGTTCTCGTGTATGCGGCCGAACAGATACTGCACGGCGGCGATGTGCTTCGGCGACGTGGTGCGGATAAACTGGTCGTAAGATATCTGGAGCGCCCCCCACGTCTTCTCGAACTCGACCGCCATCTCGTCGGTGTAGGTCTGCGGGTCCTTGCCCAGGCGTTGGGCTTCCTTTTCGACGTTGGTGCTGTGCTCGTCCGTGCCCATGAGAAAGTAGGTGTCGTACCCCGCGAGCCGTTTGAACCGGGCCAGGCAATCGGCGCCGATTTTCTCGTAGGCCGTACCCAGGTGCGGACGGGCATTGACGTAGTCAATCGCTGTCGTGACGTAGTATTTCTTCAACTGTCGGAGCCTCTATTCCTTTCTGGGTGCGAGCTTGGCGGTAAGGAATCCGAGGACGTAGCCGATGGCAATCATGAGCAGAACCAGGAGCAGTTGCGAGACCCTGACCTGCCAGAAAAAGATGGAGAACGTCACAACGGACATGTTCTGCAGGAGAATAATCACAGCCAGAATGGAAATCACAATGATCGCGATGACCTTCGGCCGTTTGAAAAAATCGCTCATTTCAGTACTCCGTTTCCTGACTTTTTCTTGCCGGACCGCATGTCCGGAAAGTACGGTCAGGATGCCACATTCGGCAGCCGGTTAGCCACAAGATTCTTTATGATAGTATGTTATCATCATTTGCCGACACGATTACACCCGGTCCCGACAGGCAATAAATGACCGTACGATTAGTAATTATAGCCCTCCTTGTCTCCGCGGCAACGGCCGTTCCCGGGGCCGGCCAGCAGCCGGACGTGTGGAGCGAGCTGGCCAACTACAAGGGGTGGCCGGTATCCAGGGTCGTCATAACCGGGGTCGACAAGGGTCAGGCCAAGCAACTCCGCGAGGGACTGGACCTCTCCGGGAAGACCGCTTTATACGATTCCCGCCTGCGCGAGGACGTCGACCGGATCCGTCTGTTCCTCGCCCGTCGCGGCCACCCCTACTCGAGCGTTACGCCCCACGTCGAGGCCGATGCCGTCAAACGCGAGATCGAGCTCACGTTCGACGTCGATCCCGGTCCCGCTGTCATCATGGAGAGTTACCGCCTGGCCAACGTGCCCGATGCGGTCCGCCCGCGGGCCGAGCGGGCGCTCGTCCTGCGTCCCGGCGCCGTGTTTTCCGACGACGCCATCGAAACAGACATTCAGGCGGTGATCGAGGAGCTCGAAAAATCGGGACACGCGCGGGCCAGAGCGGCCGCCACGTTCGAGTGGATCGATACCACCAACGTCGCTGTACGAATCGTGGCCATCCCCGGTCCCGTATTCTATTTCCGCGAGGCCGTCGTAAGCGGCGTCGCCGACGACCTGGCCTCGCTCGCCTACACGATGGTCGACATCCGCCGCGGTGAACGGTACGAACCCCGTACCATGGTCGACGCGAGGAACTTTCTCAGCCGGACCGGGCTGTTCCGCCAGATCCGTCTCACCATGGAAGATTCCGCGCCGGACTCGCTCGACCTCATCGTCGAACTCCAGGAGCAGAAACCCCGTTCGATCGAGACCGCCGTCGGCTACTGGTCGGACGAGAAATTCACCGGGCGTGTCCGCTGGCAGCACCGCAATATCTTCCGCAAGGGGCGCGGCATGTCGTTCGAAATCGTATACAACCAGTTCCGCCAGTGGGGCGAGTGGGCGACGTGGTGGCCGGCGTTCCTCGGCATGAAGAAGTCTCTCGCCACGCTGCGCCTGGGTATCAACAGCGAGAGCGAGGTCAGCTACGACCTTCTCGCACCGACGGCGAGCGTCGCCTACGGCTACAACTTCACGCGTCGATTCACCGCGTCTATCGCCGCCGCCATGTCACGCGCGTCGTACGACATATTGACGGACGAGAGAGACATCTTCGAGAATCCCGAGGGTGCCGTCGGCTGGTTAGAGGGCTGGATCACGCGCGACGCCACCGATGACCGCATCTCGCCCTCTTCCGGTACGTTTTCGTGGCTGAGGCTGCAGTGGGGACCGCCCGGCGGGATCAGCGAGGCCAACTGGTTCAGCGCCGAAGGTAACGGCACGTACATGGTCCGGATCAAGGCCACCGTCCTGGCCGTCAACGCGCGACTCGGTTACGGATTGCCCATCGAGCCCGCCGTGGTCCTGCTGCCGGACCGGCGATTCTACGCCGGCGGGCCCGTTTCGCACCGGGGTTTTAACCGGCGCATGCTGGGGCCGAAGGACTCCGGCGACCTTCCCCTCGGCGGAGAAGTCACGGCGATGGGGTTCGTCGAATACCGGTTTCCGATCGTGTGGAAATTCAACGGCGCCGTGTTCGCCGACTGGGGACAGGTGTGGCAGTACCGGGGCGAAGCGACATTCGACAACATCGAAATCGCCGTCGGGCCCGCGCTGCGGATCATGACGCCGGTGGGACCGCTCCGGTTCGACTGGGGGATCCGGCTGACCGATTACGACACCTCCCAGCCGAGGTCGGTTTTTCATTTTGCCATCGGATACATGATGTAGATGGAAGAAACAAAGCC
>CBDVDJ010000037.1:0-11400 GCA_965372695.1 uncultured bacterium | reverse complement strand
GACCGGTCGGGCAAGATCTCCGCATTTTCGGGACACACCGAAATCGGGCAGGGGGCCGACACGGTGCTCTCCTACGTCGTCGCCGAACGGCTGGGGTTGCGCCCCGAGGACGTCGCGCTCGTCCTGCGCGACACCGACAGCGTCCCGCCGGATCTCGGGAGCTATTCGAGCCGCGTGACGTGGATGATGGGAAATGCCGCGCTGGCGGCGGTGGACAAGATGCGCGGCGCGCTCGCTGCTGCGGCGGCGAAGCTCCTCAATGAAGATATCGACCAACTCGTATTCGAGGACGGGGCGATCGTCGGCGCCGGGGGCAGAGTGTCGATCGCTGAGGCGGTGATCGGTGCCGAGGCGGCGCAGGGAACGCTCTCATTCAGCGGCGACTACAAGCCCGACGTCGAGTACGGCGACTACAAGGGATCGGGCGTCGGCCCGTCGCCGGCGTACAGCTACACCGCCTGCGCCGTCGAGGTCGAAGTCGATCCGGTCACCGGCATCGTCAAACCAACCGACGTGTGGATCGCCCACGACATCGGCCGCGCTATCAACCAGAAGAGCGTCGAGGGTCAGATCGAGGGCGGCGTGTACATGGGACTCGGCGAGGCGATGATGGAAGAGATGGCCTTCACCAGAACAGGGTTGCTCAGGAACGTCGGCCTGCTCGACTACAAGACGCCGACGGTGAACGAAACCCCGGACATCCACATCTACCTCGTCGAAGACGAAGACGAGAACGGCCCCTTCGGCGCCAAGGAAGTCGGCCAGGGCCCCCTCCTGCCGGTAATACCGGCGTTCGCCAACGCCGTCTACGACGCGATCGGAGTGCGCTTCGACGAAGTGCCGATCACACCGGACAAGGTGCTGAAGGCGATGGAGTCGGGCGCGAAGCGGGTCGGCCCGCGCAAGGTGATCGACTTCGAGTTCCCCGAACCCATCCGGGTGGAGGTCCCGAAGGATGCTGCGTCTTAACGATTTTGACGTCGTCACTCCGGAGACGGTGGACGAAGTCATCGCCGCGCTCTCCGAGCCGGGAGCGATGATCGTCGCCGGCGGGACCGACCTCGTCCCCAAGCTCAAGCGCGGGCAGTTCGAACCCACCGTCCTCGTCTCGCTCTCCCGACTGCGCGGCCTCGATACTATTACCGAAAGCGCGGGCAGGGTGACGATCGGCGCGCTCGCCACCCTGAGGTCGATCGAACGCTCCGACGCCCTGGCGCCCTTTGCCGCGGTCCGCGAAGCCGTCGCCCAGGTGGCGACTCCGATCATCCGCAACAACGCCACCCTCGGCGGCAACCTCGCGCAGGACACAAGGTGCCGCTACTACGACCGGGGACATTTCTGGCGCGAAGCAATCGGGTACTGCCTCAAGAAAGACGGCGACGAGTGCAAGGTGGCCCCGGGAGGCGGACGCTGCTTCGCGACCTTCTGTTCCGACATCGCGCCCGCGCTGGCCGTTCACGGGGCGCGAATCACCGTCAGCGGCGCTAAACGGCGTACACTCTCCCTGGTAAACATTTACAACGACGATGGCATCGAATACATCGACCTGGATCGCGAAATGATTACCTCCGTCGAGATCGTCGACAAAGGCCTCACGTCCACGTACAAGAAACTGAGGATCCGCGACGGCTTCGACTTCCCCGAAGTGGGCGTGGCCGCCGCCGTCGGGGGCGACGGGCCGCTGCGGTTGAAGGCTGCCGTTACCGGGGTCGGCCCCCGGATCTGCGTCCTCGAGGAAGATATGGCCGAAGTGGACGAGACCCGTATCGACGAATTCGTGGAACGCGTATTCAAGGCGGTACGGCCCGTCGACACGATGTTCTTCTCCCCCGCCTACCGGAAGAAAATGGTACGGCGCCTGTTGAGGCAGGCATTCGATGAACTTCTCGCTGCTCGATAAGATCGCGACGGTCCACGACGGCATTCTCGCGACCATCGTCCGCACGGAAGGCCACACGTACAAGAAATCCGGCGCGCACGCGCTGTTCGATGCCGGCGCCCCTGCTCCCGTCTGGGGCAACCTGGGATCGGCGTGCGTCGACCAGGAACTCGTCCGCCAGGGCGGCGAAGCCCTCGCCGCGGGTGTTCCGAGGATCGTCCGCATTGACACATCCGGGAGCGAAGACGCGGATTTCGGCTACGGCACGTATTGCGGAGGCGTGGTCGAGATCCTCGTCGAACCGCTCCTCGATCGTCACAAGACAGTTTATCGCGACCTGCGCGGGCATCTCGCGTCGCGGACACCCGTGTGGCTGACGCACGACCTCGCGACGGGAGAATTGAACATCCACAGCAGTGAACCGGCGCCCGCCGAAGGGATCCACGTCGAGGCGGTCCCGCCGCTCCGTCCCGTGATCATCTTCGGCGCCACACCACTGGCGAGGTGCCTCGTGCGGACACTCGACGACATGGAATTCGACCTGCACGTGGTCGACTGGCGGAGCGACTACCTCGACGGTTTCGCCGGCATCGCCGGTGTCACCACGCACGCAGGCGAAGCGCCGCTCACCGATGACGCGTTCGTACTGATCGTCTCGCACCACTACCACCGCGACCGGGCGATGATCGCCGAAACGCTCGCGAACAACTGCGCCTTCGTCGGGATGCTCAGTTCGCGCGTCCGCCGCGACCAGATGTTCGACGAACTCCGCAAAGAGGGCGTGGCGGACGCCGACCTCGCGCGGGTCACTTCGCCGATCGGGATCGACATCGGCGCGAGGAGTGACGCCGAGATCGCCATCGCCGTGGCCGCCCAGCTCGTGGACAAGGGGCGCCGGTGATCGCGGGGATCTTTCTCGCCGCCGGCGAGGGCCGGCGATTCGGGGGCGGCAAACTGCTCCACCCCGTCGCGGGGGTGCCGCTCTATTATATGGCACTCTCGCAGGCCGCCGCGTCGCGCCTCAGCGAGATTCGCGTGGTCACGGGGCCGGAAACGGTTGATCTGGAAAGAGATATCGCCGGGCGGCGATTCGCCGGCGAACCCCGGATCCACGTCGACCACAATCCGGATGCGAAGCGCGGGATGATGTCGTCGCTCAAGACCGGCCTCGCGGCGGTCGAGGGAGGGTGCGATGCGGCCATGGTTCTTCTGGCCGACATGCCGCTGGTTACTGCTATAATGATCAATACACTGATCGGCGCCTTCGAGAAATGTCCGTCGATCGTGATTCCGGAATGCGCAGGGCGACTTCGCCACCCACGCGTCATCCCGGCCCGGCTATTTCCAGAATTCATGGAACTGGCCGACGACGAGAAGGGTACGAAAATCATCAACAGGTATCGGGAGGAAACCGTCAGGGTCCCCCTCGGGAGCGAGTTGAACTACATCGACATCGATACACCGGAGGATCTGGACGCTCTCGAACAACTGTGAGCCCCCGTCGGCGTAAGGCCGGCCGGAATAACGCAGGAGGATAACCATCAAGAAATTGATGTCAGGCAACCAGGCGATCGCGCGAGGCACCTGGGAGGCCGGAGTACACTACGCCACCGGATACCCGGGCACGCCGTCCACCGAGATACTCGAAAACATCTCCACGTACGACAAAATCGAATCCAACTGGTCGACAAACGAAAAAGTCGCCTTCGACGTGGCGATGGGCGTGTCGCTCTCGGGCAAACGGGCGCTGGTCACGATGAAACACGTCGGCCTCAACGTCGCGTCCGATTCGTTCATGGTCGTTCCCTACTCCGGCGTGATCGGCGGCCTCGTCGTCATCTCCGCCGATGACCCCGGCATGCACTCTTCGCAGAACGAACAGGACAACCGTTACTTCGCCAGGTTCGGCAAAGTCCCCGTCGTCGAACCAATCGACCCGCAGGAGGCCAAGGACTTCGTCGCCATCGCTTTCGATATGTCCGAGCAATTCGAGACGCCGGTCATGTACCGGACGACGACACGGATCGCCCACGCCAAGGGGGTCGTCGAGCTGGGAGAGCGCACCGAGGTCGAACCAAAAACTTACGAGACCGACATACAGCGTTTCGTGGTGCCGCCGTTCGCGCGCATGCGCCGGCCGACGGTGGAAAAGCGCCTCGACCGCCTGCGCGAGTTCAGCGAATCGTTCGAGTACAATCGCGTCGAGGAGGGCGACCCTTCGACGGGTGTCATCGCCAGCGGGGTCGGCTACCAGTACGCGCGCGAAGTCTTGCCCGACGCCACCTACCTGCGGATCGGGATGGTGTTTCCGTTCCCCATCGACAAGGCGCGGAAGTTCTGCGCCCGCTTCGACACGGTCTACATAATAGAGGAGGGCGAGCCCTTCATAGAGGAACAGCTGCGGATCGCCGGCATCACCAACATCATCGGCAAGGAAAAGGTGCCGTTGATGGGCGAGCTGAACCCCGAGATCCTGGCCAACGTGTTTCACGGCACGCCGATTCCCCGGAGCTTCGCCGAAGAGATCCCCGTGCCGGCGAGGCCCCCGCTCTTCTGCCTCGGGTGCCCCCACCGGGGGGTATTCTACACGCTGAAGAAGATGATGAAGACCAACGTCGTCGCGCTCGGGGACATCGGGTGTTACACCCTCGGCAGCCTGCCCCCGTACTCGTCGATGCAGACGTCGTTCTGCATGGGCGCCAGCGTCGGCAACGCCGTCGGCTTCGCCAGGGGCAACGAGGGACACACGGGCGCGAAGGCCGTCGGCGTGATCGGCGACAGCACTTTCCTGCACGGCGGCATCCCCGGCCTGATCGACATGGTTTACACCAACAGTAACGCCACGCTGCTCATCGCGGACAACTCGACCACGGCCATGACGGGCCAGCAGGAAAACCCCGGCAGCGGCAAGACCGTGTCCGGCGCCCCGGCCCCCGAAGTCGACCTGGTCAAGCTCGTCAAGGCGATCGGCGTTAAATACGTCCGCGAACTCGACCCGTACGACATGAAGAAGTTCCGCAAGACGCTGCGCGAGGCCATCAACCACCCCGGCCCCTCGGTGGTCATCGCCAAGCATGCGTGCCTGATGATCAAGGAAGAACGCGCCCGGGCCGCCGGCCTCGAACCCATCGAGTTCGAGGCGGAAAAGTGCAACCACTGCAAGCTTTGTTACGACCTCGGTTGCCCCGCCATCGACTGGGACGACGAAACGGGCCCGGTGATCGACGGGCTCCAGTGCGTCGGTTGCGAGTTGTGCGCGGAGCTGTGCCAACCGGGCGCCCTCCACGGACCCGTGACGGCGCAATAAACGCGAAGAAAGGCGTGCGACAATGGCAGGTACCACCAACGTTTTGATGGCCGGTGTCGGCGGCCAGGGAACCCTCGTCGGCAGCGAGACCCTCGCCCTCGCCGCGCTGGCCGAGGGTCTCGAAACCAAACAATCCGAAGTTCACGGCGTCGCCCAGCGCGGCGGCAGCGTGGTCAGCCACGTGCGCTTCGGCGAGCGGGTGCATTCACCGCTGATCCGCTGCGGTGACGTCGACGTACTCTACGCGGCCGAGCGCCTCGAGGCGCTGCGCTACGCCCACTACGTCAAAGACGGCGGCGCGGTGGTGATGGACGACCGCGCCATCAAACCCATCCAGATGCCCGGCGCCGGAGAGGTGCCCTATCCCGAGGACGTCGCCGGCTTCCTGCGCGAAAAGGGATTCGCCGTAACGGTGATCCCGGCGATCGATACCGCCATCGAACTCGGAGACAAGCGCTGCGCCAACGTCGTCCTCCTGGGATCGATGTCGCACCTCGTGCCCCTGTCCGAGGCGTCGTGGCAGGCGGCTATCGACGGACGCTTTCCCGAAAAATTACTCGATCTCAACCGGCGCGCCTTCGCGGCGGGCAAGCGGCTCGCGGCGGGATAACGGCGTCGCCCCCCCGATGAGCGCATTCCGCCGATTTACTTCGAGCCTGAAGGACAAGGGCACCGTCCAGACAGCCAGGCTCGTCGTCAAGTACATCGGCGTGGCGGCGAGCCGGGCCGGTGACCACTGGTTCGATCTCCGCTACGGGACCGACACTTCCGGAGTTATCGAAGTCGACCAGATCAAGGTCGACAGCCCCAACAAACGCTTCGCCATGCGTTACGAGGTCACCCGCGCCCGCCCCCTCAAGAAACTCCTCCGGCGTCTCGATCCCGACAGGAACGGCGTCTTCGTCGACATCGGCTGCGGCAAGGGACGGGCGATGATGATCGCCGCCGCCGCCGGCTGGCGCCGCGTCGAGGGCGTGGAGTACTCACACGATCTGTGCGAGACCGCCCGCGCCAATCTCGACACATTCCGCGACAGGACCGGGCTCGATTTCGAAGCCGGCGTCGTCGAGGCCGACGCCGTCGACTATGACATCCCTCCCGAAGCCAACGTGTTCTTCATGTTCAACCCGTTTTTCGCGGAGGTGCTGGAAATGGTCGCGTGGAAGATCGCCCGGTCGGTGGCGGCGCACCCGAGAAAGGTCTGGCTGATTTATCTGTACCCGGAGTTCCGGGCAGCCTTCGACGGCAACAGCGCGTTCGAGGAAACAGGCCGGCACATCTGGGGCGACTGCGAATTCATTGTTTACGAGAATCGCGATTTCGGCGGGCCCGATTGACCCGGCGCCCGGATGGGTATATACTACGCACATTCTATAATACACCCGAAAGGAGACCCCCAAGTGGAACAGTGGAATTCGGTGGATGACGTGCTGGACTTCGCCGTCAAGAACGAAGAGCAGGCGGAAGCATTCTATAATGATCTGGCGGGAAAAATGGACAACGCGGCCATGAAAACCGTGTTTACCGATTTTGCCGCGGAAGAGGCGGGCCACAAGGCGAAGCTCCTCAAGGTCAAGACCTCGGGCGGATTCGAACCGTCGAAGAAGGAAATCCTCGACCTCAAGATCGGCGATTACCTCGTCGAGGTCGAAGCCGAGGGCGAACTCACGTACCAGGACGCGCTCATCCTGGCCATGAAGAAGGAAAAATCAGCGTTCAGACTGTACATGGACCTGCACAGCAAGGTCGGCGACGCGGGTCTCAAGGATCTCATGCTCGCGCTCGCCCAGGAAGAGGCCAGGCACAAGTTGCGTTTCGAGGTCGAATACGACGACCGCTTCATGACCCAGATGTAGGCCTCTCTCGATATCTATAGTTCCAGATACGCCCGGCAAAAAAACCCGCGCTCCACGTGCGGGTTTTTTGTGTCTGGTATCCAAATTGCTCAGTCTATACTCTTTCGGAGCTGACCTTTCAGCTTAACTCTATATTGACAATCACGTTATCTCGCCCAGGAGCGGGTGGTATGAGACCCCTTTCCAACGTCGCGATTTGCACGGTTTTCGCACTGATGCTGGCCGCCTGCCAGGGAAGTTCAGGAGACCAGGACCGGTCGGTCACCGGCAACGCGATCGATCCCGTGGCGTACCGGGCCGAAATCCAGTCTCTGGAGAACTCCATCTACCAGGCCGAGCTCGACGATAACGCCCGCGACGCCATCGCCCTCAAACTCTCCGACCTCGCCGGCAAGATCGTGCTCGAAGACGGCGCTCTTGTGATGATTTATTCGATCGAAATGCGCGAACTCGGGGCATTCGCGAAGGTCGGACGGGACGAAAATTTCATACGCGAGCACTGTTAGCGGATTCGTGTCGGGGTATTCGAGGACGCGGTCTGGTACCGCTGGCGCAACGCGCCACTCCGGCCGAAATCGGCTTCCCGGCCCAGATTCGACAGCGACGACAGCATCCACCGCGACTTCGACCGTGTGTTGCGCAAACTCGACGACATGGTCGCGCACGGCAGGAGGGATGCCGAGCGCATGGGCGAACCGGAAAGCCTGTCGAGGGAATACTTCGACAACGACTACCCCGACCTCGTCGCCGTCTGGAACGACTGGGCCGACGACTGGGAACACAAGCTGGCCTGGCTCGAGGACGACCTGCCGGACAGACCGTCGAACCAGGAGAGCGCCCCTCTCTACTTCGCCCACCGGGACCTCGAGAACGCGATCCGCGAACTGAGGGCCGTCCCCAGAGGGCGCGGGCAGTGGAAGACACCGTTTCGCTCGCAGTGGGACTACAGTTTCGGCCGCGCCGAACAGCACCTCGCCAACGCACACCACCAGATCGACAAATAGCTCTTGCGGACCCGAATCCCCAGGGAGACACACTCATAGACTTTTTGCCCGGCGGCAGGTTGCTGATTAATCCGTTCACGTCCCATCCGACGGAACCCGTAGCCGGCTCCGCCCCCTCGGCAGGATCAACCGGTTACATAGCTATGGACCAGAACGGAAATGGATCCATGGATTGCTACTATATAGACGGGCTCGGCGCATCGTACTACGAATTCATATACCAGAAGACGTGCTGGGATTAACAGCCGGGAAAAAAACTTGCACCACGAAAACCCGCGCCACCGCGCGGGTTTTTTTGTGACCGTTCCCGGCGCCGGTTGCGATGGGGCTTACGAACCGTCTTCGACGAGGATCACGCCGTCGTTGTTGAGGAGCTGGATTTCGGTGACGGGGTCACCGAGCGAGAGGTCGGGCTGGACCACGCGGAAGGCGCGGGGCAGTGTATAGAGCATCGGCGAGGTACCCTCGGACCGCCCGTCGGCCATCAGCTTGACGAGGATCAGGGTGCGCTGTCCGTCACCACGGAGGTATTCGCGGCCGAGTATCTCGTAGTGCTCGTCCGTCGCCATGACGAAGTAGCGGTCGGTCCCGGTGTTGCCCTGAAAATCGGCGAGCCCCTGGCTGTTCACCGCGGGCTGGCCGATGTCGAAATCGACGTACGGGTTGAACTGCTTGTCGCGTACGTGCTCGCCGTCGGCGACGCGGTGCTCGTCGGTGCGGTAGTAGTAGAAGGCCATCTGGTGGTTGATCAGGTAGAACACCGAGAGCGAGAATCGCTTGCCGCGGTCGGAACCCAACTTGTTGAAACACGCAAAAATGTATCCCTTGTCCTGCTCCATCCAGTCGAGATAGGGACAATCGAGATAGTCGGCGCGCCGGGCCATCGTCATCGCCTTGGCGTCGGGAACGTCGGTTTCCATCCACGTTTCGTTGTGAGTGTTCTCGACGTACTCGAGGCATAGCTCCTTCGACCGGGGGATCCGGCACGAATAATACGGCGTTACCGTATTGGCGAAGTGTATCGTCTCGCCCGCCATCTTGTTCTCCATCGCGTCCACCGCCGTGGGAACAAACGTCAACAGGTCGGTCCGCAAGGGGAAATCGGGGTCGGTCTCGTCTTCTCCCTCGTAGAGGAACGTCTCACCGAGCTCGAGGCTCCAGTTTTCGTAGGTGGCTGAGTCGAAGTGAAATCCGTCACAGTTCACGTCGCGCCACATGTCAACGGCGCTGTCGACGACGTAGCCGATGTAGGCGGGGTGCATGACCTTCGCGCGCCGCTGAAACTGGTCGTCGTGCCAGAAGTTGGGGGTGCGAACTTCCGCCTGCCAGAAACACTGAGCGGTACGGTCCGGGTCGCTCGGCGGCCGGTCGCGGCAAAGGTCGCCGTCGCGGTCGTCGCGTGGGTTCCAGCCCGGCGTCGATCCGATCCAGGTTTCGACGTCGTACTTGTAGTGCATGATCATGTCGTCGAATCGGTAGCCGCCCGTATTGCGGTCGGGATCGGCGAGCCAGCGGGCGATCATGAGCGAATCGTAGTTGCTCCCGATATGGGGAATGTCGGTCGCCTGGACCAGCCACAGCGAATTCAGTCCCGCCATGTAATCGCCGACGATCGTCCCGCCCCACATGTAGGCGTCGTAGTTGTCGGCGATGAACTGGGCCTGGTCGCCGGCGTCGGAGGTATTGGCGAAGTCCGTGTAGCAATGCCCGTAGATCTTGATGTGGCCGCGGCGAAATCCGCCGGTGGCGACCGGGTCGCCGTCCGTCCAGTACGTGCGGATGTACTCCTGGAGCGGATTCGCACGGTCACCGAGGGGATTCGGCGGCAGAATACGGCCGTCCGTATCTCCACCGCCGTCCCCGGTAATTCCGTCTTGTCCCCCGTCGCACCCCGTCGTTCCCGACAGCGCCACCGCGAGTATGATCAGCATCAAATTTCCTGCGAATTGTCGCATGGCCGTGCACTCAATCCTGTGTTTGATCTCGTTGTTTCCGGTTGTTGCCTGGCGTAAGCCGCACAACGACACGTGCAATGTTCGTACCACCGTCCAGCGGTGACGGCTTGTGCAGCCGAAGGTAGAAATACCCCGGGGACCGGGGATTTCGGTCAAAGATAAAAATCGAGACCGATGATCCAGCGGTCACCGGATGGTTTGATGGGCTGGTTGTCCCACTGGGGTCCCGCGAACAACGCGGCCGTTCCCCCGCTGCCGTAGTGCGTGAGGTAGAGCAGGACGTTGTTCCGGTGCGCCCATGCTCCGCCGCTCAGGTAGTAGTACGCGATGTTGGGCCGCAGTTCGACGGCGTTGTTATTCCAGTGGGCGAAGGCGAGTTTGAGCCCGCCGCCGACCAGCGTGTTTATGTCGTGGTCGTGCTGTACGTACTCGTTGGCCCCCCAGCGGGGAAAGAACCAGAACGTCGCGTAGTATCCGGCGTCGTATATCAACCCGCGGCCTTCGCGGTCTTTCCAGTTCTCCCGCCGGTAGCGCGGAAACCAGTTGCGGTTGTAGAAGTCGAACTTGCCGGCGTTCCAGACCTCCGTCGATTCGTCGTAGCGGTCGATATCGTGGAAGCAGTCGTGGAGGAACTCGACGTTGCCCATCAGCGTGCTCGTCTCGAAGCGGAGCCCGCCGATGAGCGAATAGTGGGCGTCGCGCGGGTCGAATACCACGTCCTCTTCCTGCAGCCCCATGTTGATCGTGAGGCCGGCGCCGATGTAGAGCAAAACGCGCAGGGCGTCGCCGTCCCAGGCGACCAGGTCGACGGTGGCGATGATACCGCCGTCCATGAAGAAGGGTTCATCGGCGGGTTGGTACCGGAAAATCCATCCCCGCGCCTGCCACGTAACCGGCATCGACAGTCCGGCGGTCGCGGCCACGGGCAGGCCGGCAAGCAGCAAACAGATAAAGGCGAATACCCTGGTCAATCGCGTCCTCCCGATTAGAGCCAGGTAGCGGACGATACGGCAAGAGGGAGGCCGCGTCTACTCCGAATGCACCTTGCGGGCGGCGAGGATTTCGATGATTCGCCGGCACTTGTCGTCGGACTCGAAATGAACTTTCCCCGTTACCCGCCTGGACTCGAGGGCCATACGCACGCGCTCCGGGTTGAGCGGGAGTTCGCGAAACCGTACGCCGGTGGCGTCGTGGACGGCGTTCATGATCGCCGGGATGACCGGCATGATGCCGCCCTCCCCCACCTCCTTGGCGCCGTACGGGCCGGCCGGCTCATTGCTCTCGATGACGACGGGAACGATTGTGGGCACGTCGAGCGCCGTCGGGATCTTGTACTCGGCCAGGTTGGGATTGGCCACCCGCCCGAATTCATCGAACTTGACTTCCTCGAAACACGCCT
>CBDVDJ010000036.1:0-11471 GCA_965372695.1 uncultured bacterium | reverse complement strand
GTCTTCCCCATCTGTTTCATGAGGTCGTGCAGGCGCTCCCACGTCACCACCCGCAGCATCGGTGACCGTTCCAGGCTCGTGATCAGGAGGTTGGGGATCGCTTCCTGCAGGTAGTCGTAGCTGGCATCGCCGGTCTGGTTCTCGAAAGTGATCACCACGATCGGTTTCGGTTCCCCGGTCCATTCCGGCTCCAGGAGCAGGGGCTTCAGAAAATAGTACGCTACGGCGGCGAGCGCGAGTGCGGCAGCGGCCACGAACATCCAGCGACGGGACCTGGAGGTCGATCGTCCCTGGCCGGCGAAGGCAGGCTGCCCCGGCGTCGACGAATCGGACTGCTTTTTAACCAGCCTCAGGTCGACGAGGAGGTCATCGGCGTGTTGGTATCGCTCGCCTGGATCTTTGGACAGGCACTTGGTGACGATTCTTTCGAGCTCCATCGGAACGTTGGTTCGAATGCCCGTGAGCGGTTCCGGGGATTCGCTCGCGATGGAGTACATGACCACCTGGTCGAAGTCGCCCGGGAATGGAGTCCGGCCGGCGATCATCTCGTACAGGACAGCCCCCAGGGACCAGATGTCGGACCGTTGGTTGACGTCTTCCCCGCGGACCTGTTCCGGCGACATGTAGGCTACCGTTCCGAGCGTCGAGCCTTCTTTGGTGAGTTTTGTTCTCCCGCCGAGTTTGGCCAGGCCGAAATCGACGATTTTCACCACGCCGTCGTTGGTGACGACGATATTGGCGGGTTTGATATCCCGGTGGACGATATGCTGTTCGTGGGCTTTCTTCAACCCGCTGGCGCTCTGGATCGCCAGGTCGAGGATGGCATTCATCTTCAGGGGGCCACGCTCGATCTTCCTGTTGAGCGCCTCCCCTTGATAGTACGCCATGGCGATAAACATGCGGCCGTCGGGGGTCTCGTCGATTTCGTAGACGGTACAGATATTGGGATGATCGAGTGTGGATGCCGCCTGCGCCTCATGGACGAAGCGCTTCTTGGCATCCTCTTCACGGGTGAGTTCGGCGGGCAGGAACTTCAGCGCCACGGTGCGTTTGAGCTTCGTGTCCTCGGCCTTGTAAACAACGCCCATACCGCCCTCACCGAGCTTCTCGACTATTTTGTAGTGAGATACGGTCTGGCCGATCACACGATACCCCTTTGCCCTAATTGAGAATAGATGACTGACGTGACTATGAGCAGCCAGATTAACAGAGGAAACGATCGACTGTCAAAATAGTAGTGATTTTGCGGGTGGTGCGTGGGGGTATTACGTGTAATGACCTGTCAATAGACGTATTGGCCGGATTTTAACGTTTTCAGAGTACTTTGATGACGACTACCGTAATATCGTCATCCTGTGTGGTCTGGCACTGGGCGAACAGTTCGTTGCGAATCGACTTGACGATTTCCGCGGCGCTTTTGTGGCTATTGACGCGCACCGTGTCGATAGCCCGTTGCTCACCGAAAGGTCCTCCGGCGATGCACTCCGCCTCTATTACACCGTCCGTCATGAGAACGATCATATCCCCCTGCTCCAGCTGGGCGATCGGCGCTCCACCGTAATTCATATCGGAAACGACGCCCAATGGAGTACCGGTACTGTTCAGGGTTGTTTTAATATTATTCTTTAAGTCAAATATATAACACGTTGTGTGTCCTGCGCTTGCGTACTCCAGTGTTTGCGCTTCCGGGTCGATCCTGATCAAGATCAATGTTACAAAATCTTCCGGCGCCGTATCATTCGCTAACAGGCGATTGGCAACCTCGAGCGTGTCCGGCACCTCGTTGATCGACAAGAGCAGGGCATGCAGGTATGCCCGCGTCGAGGCCATGAGCAACGCCGGTCCGAAGCCGTGTCCGCTCACGTCACCAATCAGCGCGACGAACCGGCCGTCGGGCATGGCCAGGTAATCGAAGTAGTCGCCGCCGGTCTCCACAGCCGGATATGTCGCCCCAGCGAGGTCGTATCCCGGTATTTCCAGGGGCGCATCCGGGAACAGCTTTTTCTGGATATTTTTTGCGACGCGGAGTTCAGCCTTGTTGGCACTGAGTTCCCTCTCCGCCACCTCGACGCGTTTTCGCGCCGTGACATCGCGGAGCACGATCAGGCCGCCGATTCCGGCTCCCGACTCGTCTTTCACAGGCTGCCCGCTCACGGACAACCACGCGCCTTCGGTATTCTCAGGGTTACGGATGTACATTTCCACGTCGTGCGTTTCCTCCCCCTGCAGCGCGCGGACGAGGGGCAGTTTCTCCACTGGGAATTCTACCAGGGTATCCGACGAATACGTTCCATACCGGGTGACCCACTCGCCGGGACCCGAGTCGACGGGACCGATGCCGACCATCTGTTCCGCCGAGCGGTTGAACAACACAAACTCGCCTTTCTCGTTCGCCACCACTACGCCTTCCTTCATGCTGTTCAGAACGGATTCCAGGATCTTGTTCTGTCCGATCAAGGCCGACTCTGATGCCAGCAATTGCTCGTTGGCATGTTCGAGGGACTCGGCGGTTATTCGCAGCTCAGACTCGGTTTCTTTTACGTCCGTGACGTCTTTGCCGAGTGACAAGAGTTGCGTGATTCTTCCAAATTCATCCCTGATCGGAGTGATCGTCTTCAATTCATAAAACAACTCGCCGTTCTTTCTTCGATTGACGACCACCCCTCTGTACACGCGGCCCGATAAAACCGTGTTCCACATTTCCTTGAAAAACGAATCTTCGTGCTTGCCGGAATTCAACATATCCGGCTTTCTACCCACCACTTCCTGCGCCGAGTACCCTGTAACGGTTTCGAAACTCGGGTTGACGTCTCTGATGGTTCCGTCCAGATCCGTCAGCATCCAGTGGTCCGCCGTCTGGATGGACGCCGTCTTGTAGCGATACAGACTTCTCTCGACCCGCCGCCGGTGGGCTACGACTGTCGACAAAGTCAAGGTCGTCAATGCTGTGACCCCGACAAACCCCTGGAACAGCAGAATCCCATGAGTAGTATTTCCGTTTCCGAATGGCGCGTGTCCGCTCATCGTACCCCAGTACGCCATAGCCGAAACAACAAAAAGCGCGATCGCCGTTTCGCGCTGGGTAAACCGGAATGCCGGCCAGATCAGTATGGGGATCACGAGGTACGCGACCGCCAGTCTGACACTCCCGGCGAGGGACGTGCCTCCGAACAGCAGAAAACCGATGATAATGACGAGAGCAAAAAGGACAAGTACTTCGACAATTCTCCTGCTCGACCAGGGAAACCACGGGCGGATTCGCAGCGTCATAAGAAGGGGCGTAACGAGCAGGATACCCGTGGTATCACCGAGCCACCACGTCAACCACGCCATGCCCACGTGGCCTGCGCCGAGGAAACCACCAAGGAATAGACTTCCCACTCCAACCGTTGCACCGATGAGACAACTGATAGCGCCGGAACAAGTTGCGAACGTAATGACGCCCCTGCCGCTTTCACATATTGACTTTTCGCGGGTAAGGCGGTGGAACAGATACGCTGCCACGATTACTTCGAGTGTGGAACCGGACGCGATCGCCGACCCGACAACGAGAGAGTGCGCCATCGCGCCCGAGCGCACCGGGTCTATCGCTTGTAAGTTGTTGAACAGGAAACTCGCGTTGAGGATGAGTGAACCGATCCAGATCCCCGGCCACAGACGGTATCCGAACGTCAGCACGGCTGCCAGCGCTATTCCCGACGGCAGCCATACAGCGGTGACGTTTCCCGGTGGAACGGCGAGAAGGAATCCGAACTTTGCCGTAGCATAATAGAGCGCGCAAAGACCAGTTATCAAAAACAAATCGCCAGGAATTCCGCGCGATGAATGATCAGCGCCGGGCACCGCCACATTTCCGAGCCGGACGTGCACGATTGTTATTCCTCTCTTCGTGCAAGCGAATATCACTGGCTTGGCGCGACAGGACTTTCGTCGGATGCGTCGCAGGGTAACGGCGGTAGACGCGTAAGCGGAAGCGAGGTTTTTACTGTTGCGGCACGGGTGTCGCCGGGTGTGAAATCTTCTATTACTTAGGGCTGGTGACTCGGGTTGCCAAGCGTATTTAATGTTAATATAATAGTGTGCGCTTGTCAAAATGATTTGACACACTCGGCTAAAAAGCGAAACGAAATATTAACAAACAATGTGGAGTTGTGGATGCAGTCTGCTGTTTGGTAATCGAAAAGTGAGTATTCGCCATAGATTGCGAGTAGCCTTCGAAGCGCTTTTTCGGCCTCGTCGAAGTGTCCCTCCAGCCGGCACCTGTCGCCCGCTACAGGCGCAGGAGGTACTGGAACTTGAGGAAGTACTGGCGGCTGGACAGGCACCAGCCGTCGCGGCCGTTGTCGGCATAATTCATATTCTGGTAGGCCTGCGTGGAGCCGAGATAGAAAACCGAGAGAGAGTTGATCCGGTAGGTCACGAGGGGGTCGACGTCCCAGCAGTCGAAGCGGTCGTTGTACTGCAGCACGAGCCGGCCGGACAGCGCGCGCGACACCTGGAGCGCCATGCGCGTCCGGAGGATGGACTGGGAGAACAGCCTTTCGCCGGTATCGAGGCCGTCGCTGAAAGTGTGCTGAAAGGAAACGGAGACGAGCAACCGGTCGATCGGCCTGACGTCCGCCCAGAGTCCCCTGGAGATTTCTCTGCCGAGGACGACCTGTGCCCTGGCGATGCGATGACCGTAATTGTAGTGGCCTCCGAATTGAAGCGCTGCGATGGGGCGCGTGTTGAAGCACGTATGCGCCTGCCAGATGTTGACGAACTGGACGCCGCCGAAGAGTTCGTTGCTCTGCATGTAGCGTGAGTGTATGCCGGTCTGTGCCGTCCTGAATCTTGTCTCGAACGTGGCGTTCACCCACTCGTCTTTCTGGACGCCCTGGAAATTCCACTTGCGGGCGACGTCGACCTGCCCGTTGATGTTTTCGAGCAAGCGGCTGTTCTCGAATCGAATGACTCCACCGATGCGCGCCGTGCCCATCCGGTTGTTGTTCGCCGGTTCGAATCCGTTGTCGGCACGGAAAGTGGGGCTGCGTTCCTGGTAGTCGCATCCCAGCCAGTAGTTGGCAGCACTCCTGTTGAGTCTGGCGAAGACGGCGTGGCCCCAGAACGTCTCGCCGTCGAGCGGCGCGGTGTGTGCGCCGTCGGCGAAACGTATCTGGTTGAAGGCGCTGTCGGTCGCACTCGGGGCGAAGACCTCTTCCGTGCGTGTTGCCACTGCCTGGAATCGGAACGTGTTGCTCGGCGAAAACCGGATCCTGCCGTCGAGGCCGGCGAGCGAACCCGCGCCGCCGCCCTTGAACCGCCGGTCGGTGGCGATCACGCCGAGGTGGGACTGGTCGCCGAGATCGTGTTTCGCGCGCAGTATGTTCGAATAGCTTTCACCGCCGGCGACGTATCGGCTGCTCTCTTCGAACGGGAGGATGATCACGGAATTGTCGTCCCTCGCCGTGAGATACGCGGCGCTGTTCGAGCCCTTTCGCCATGTCACCTTGCCGGCGACCAGCGGGTCGTATATCGACCGCGTGTAGACGGCGTCGAAGTGTGTGTTGAACAGGTCGCTCCCCTCCTGGAAGAAGGGACGCCTTTCGGGATAGTTCAGCGCAAATGTCGTGTTGACGTCGATCTGTGCGGCGTCCGATTCGACCTGGCTGAAGTCGGGGTTGATCGTGGCTTCGGCGGTCAATTCCGACGAGAAGTCATAGGCTATCCCCAGAGAGACGGCGCTCGACGCCGGGGCATTCGCGAACTGACCGTCATCCTGCATCGATCCCGACTGGTGGGCGATGAACGCCGGCAGCAGATCGAGTCCCGTTCCGGGACGGATACCCGATATCCCGGTCACGGTTCCCCACTGACACGGCCAGCAGTCCTCGCCCCGATCGTAGGCCGCCCACGAGTATTGATAGCGCGATTCGCGCGGCCGGTTCCGCCAGAAATCGACCCGCCAAGTCTGTTCTTCCGTCCCCGGAAAGCGCAGCCTCATGAACGGTATCGCCATCTCGACCACCCAGCCGTCATCGGTGATACGGCCCGCCGACTCGAAGATCATGTCGTAGGTGATGTCTTCTCCCTGGGCCGAAGAGTACAACATATCGCCGGGGATCCCGTAGGGGTTGGCGGCGAGCTCGTAGGCCAGCGTGGCCTCGCCGTAAGTGTCGAGGCACAGAATCACGTAGTCGTCGGAGAAAATCCGGTCGCGCTCGCAGAAAGAGGCCCGGACCTCTTTCGGATCGTCGTAACACATCCAGGCCACGTAGAGATTGTTGTCGTCGTACGTGATCCACACCCGCGTGTCGACGTCGGGGCGGGTCTGGTCGCCGGGGCTGTGTTCGGCGAAATTGTCGGCCACAGCCGCTCCCAGCCAGCCGGGGTCCCGCAGGTCGCCGTCGATCTTGATCTCCCCGACGGCACGGGAAATCACCAGTGAGGGGTGGTAAACGGGGGTATATTCATCGTTGGCTGCGGAGGCGGCCCAAGGCAGACATACGTAAGCCACCGCAACTATTGGGATTATGCTTTCACGGAGGCGATTGCGCATCTGGAGCACCGTTACACTGCCTCTTGTTGGATCTCATCTGCGTTGCCGGCACCATCTTCGGAGAGGCGGCCTGATATATTCATACGCTTTTGTCCGCAGAAGGGTTGCGTTGATGTGTCAATCCAGGTTGTCGGAAACCATTACGAAAAATGATGCAATCGCATCATTTACATGGAAACGCATTATTGAGCACAATTGAACAATATTCTTTGAAGACTTGGGCGGTGACGGCCAGTCGAACAACTTGCTTGAGAACCAGCAGTAAAATCTTCATCCTCTTCCACTCCACACATCATCGCTCGAGACGCCTCCGCTCGCGGTCAATACTTTAGCGCCGAAAAGGGGGTGAGGTTGGATTCCGCGCAAATATTTAACTTCATTCAAAATTCAAACTGGAATCTTCCTCGAAAGGTGGTTCGGAGATGAAAACGTTGTGGATTCGAAATACACTCTGCTTCTTCGCTATCGCGTCACTCGTGATCGCGGCAGAGATCGTCGGGAGTGAATGCAATCCCGACTACACGGGAGGCAGCATCACTGTCACGAGTGGAACGCTGAACGGCCAGGCCCTCAACACCGCCAATCCCCGGGTCGCAGTCGTTCCCGGGGGGGCGCTGACGGGAACGGTTGATATCCACGCTGTGAACAACGGCGGCGGGGGCGACGTCTTCCCCGTTTGCGCGACGTCGAGCTGGGGCGATCACGCCTCCAGCGGCTGGACGATCGACACCTGGCTGCACAATCCGCCGGGCTCGGCCGACTACGCCGTATCGATCGACCTGACCGCGCCCGTGGCGCCGGGAACGTACTACATTTTCTTCGCCAGTTCCTGGGAGATGAACTGTGGCAACGTGCTGTCCTGCACGAACTGGAACAACGGGACCGGAGACCTCTGGGACAACGGATACGACGTCGCGGACTGGACCGGCGACCAGGCGCAGAGCGCCATCGACCTGGGCTGGGTTTGCACCGACTGGATGAAAAACAATGCCCTGACGCAATTTGACATCCCCGCCGCAGCTATAATAGTCACGGTGCTCGCAGACAATTGTAACCCCGACTACACGGCAGGCAGTATCGCAGTCACCAGCGGGACGTTGAACGGCATTGCCCTCATTTCCAGTGATCCTCTGGTCGCGGTCCAGCCCGGGGGTGCGCTGACGGGAACGGTTGATATCCACGTTGTGAACAACGGCGGCGGGGGCGACGTCTTCCCTGTTTGCGCGACGTCGAGCTGGGGCGATCACGCCTCCAGCGGCTGGACGATCGACACCTGGCTGCACAATCCGCCGGGCTCGGCCGACTACGCCGTATCGATCGACCTGACCGCGCCCGTGGCGCCGGGAACGTACTACATTTTCTTCGCCAGTTCCTGGGAGATGAACTGTGGCAACGTGCTGTCCTGCACGAACTGGAACAACGGGACCGGAGACCTCTGGGACAACGGATACGACGTCGCGGACTGGACCGACGACCAGGCACAGAGCGCCATCGACCTGGGCTGGGTTTGCACCGACTGGATGAAAAATAGCGCCCTGACGCAATTCAACGTCCCCGCCGGTGCTATCAGGGTCGTGGTGGATCCGGCGATGCCGACGAGGTCCACAACCTGGGGAGGGATCAAGGCACTGTACCGATAGGCCTTTAGCGTCTTAGACCTTTGTTGTCGGCGGTGCGCCGCCCTCGGCTACTTCCGCTCGACGACCTTGACCGTTGCCGTGTGGCGCTCTCCGTCGCGCACGAAGACGACAGCAACCTCTTCACCCGGCGTCAGCCCCTTGAGGATGCCGCTGAACGAGCGCAGGTCGTCGACGGCCACGCCGGCGAACTCTACCAGCAGGTCGCCCTCTTTGAGGCCCGCCTGCTCGGCAGGGCTCCCGGGGATGACTCCCGACACGCGGACGCCTTCGCCGGTGTAGTTGAAATCGGGAATGCTGCCGAAGCTGACACGCCGGCCGCTGCCCCCGGAAGGCGGTGCGGCGGCGGCGGCCTTGTCCGCACCGGGCGGCACGAAGTCCATGGGCTCTTCGCGGTCGGCCAGATAGATGGCCAGCTCGGTTGTGAATCCCGCCACTCGATCCAGGCCCTCGTAGTCGATCTTGTCGGCGGTATCGCCCGGACGGTGGTAATCGGCGTGGGGACCGGTAAAGACCTGCACGGCCGGCACGCCCCTGCGCACGAAGCTCGCCTGGTCGCTTGCGCCTGGATCCTTGTCGGGCAGCTCGAGCTCGAACTTGAAGCCGTAGTTGATACCCTGAAGGACGTGCGTCAACCCCCCGGCGGTGTTGGCGCCGAACACGGTCAGCGGCCCGTCGAAGAGACGCCCCACGGTATCGAGGTTGACCATGGCGATGCAACCGCCGAGCGGTAACACGGGGTGTTCCACATAGTGTGCGCTGCCCAGCAGTCCGATTTCTTCGCCCGAGAACGCGATGAACACGACCGGGTGCGCCAACTCGCCTTCCGCGGCGAGATTCCGCGCGCACTCGAGCAGCGCGGCGACGCCGGATGCATTGTCGTCGGCGCCGGGGTGGAGCTTGCCGTGGTTCGCGTCTCCCGGCTCACCGAGGCCCAGATGATCGTAGTGAGCGCCGACGATAACGTGCCCGTCGCCGCTCGGATCTCCCAGCACTCCGATAATATTGACCAGCGTCGCGCCGTCGGGGCCGGCGAAAGACTGGCGGTAGCCGTCGACACCGAACGGACGAAGGCCCGCTTCCTCAAATCGCTTTTCCAGGTAGCCGAGCGCGAGTTCGAGTCCCGCCGTACCCACACCGCGACCCTCGAACGACTCGGCGCTGAGCGTCTCCACATCCCGTTGCAGCGCGCCTTCCCCGCCCACGTCCGCCCACGCTGGGGCGGAGGCAAGGATGACGCCGGCCATCATCAACAGGCCCGCAAACCGGATTCGCATATTGTTCATCGTTATTCCTCCGTCAAGTCGAGTCGCAGCGGAGAGCTCGTCACTGCCCAGCTGCCTTTGTCCACGTTGGTCTCGCCGTCAAAAACGAGATAGCTGTACCCCCCGTAGTGCGGGAGTTTTCGGCCCAGCGCTTGCACGACGGTCGCGTCTGCGGGCAGCACGACCACCCACGGGATTCCCTCCGAACCCCCGTCGCGGAAGCAGGCCACGAGTGTGCGCCCGGCGGCGGCCGCTTCCGCGCGGAACTTCACCGGCAGATCGCCGAACGAGCGCGTCTCCGCAAAGAACTTGTCCGCGAGAGCGCCGTCGCCCAACAGCCACACGCCCCGGCCATTCGGCCCGGTGAAGTCGGCCTCCTCCACGACGACCTGGTCGTGATTGTCGTCCCATCCGGCGGCCAGCTCGCGCAGGGCGTCGGCGACATCGGGTGTGCACCCCGAACCGATCACGACGACGGTGGAATCGGAGCCGAGGACCTGGCTCATCGCCGGGGGAATCTCGCCTCGATGGAGTCGCCGGAATATCTGGAAGTCTGGGTCGACGGCGACCCAGCTCGTGCCCGGAGGCAGCTCGAGTTCGTACGTGCCCGCGGTCATCGGAATCAGTTGCGAGCGCACTTCACCCTCGACCTCGTACTCGACGGGCACGGCGACGTCGAAGAACGGCTCCTCCTGGCGCAGCTCTACCGTGACTCCATCGTGGCTGTCCGCGCTCCTCGTCACTGACAGCACAGGCGCGCCCGGTCTGCCGATCCACTGTTCGAACCACGCATCGAGCGGGCGGCCCGACACGGCCTCGAAGCTGGTAACGATGTCGTCCCAGCTCGCCTCCTCGAAAAGGTTCTCCTCATAGAACCGGCGCAGGCCATCGAAAAACACGTCGTCCCCGAGAAGTTGCCGCGTCATGTGAAAGACCATCATCGTCTTCCCGTAGCCCACCGCCTGCGTGCTCGCGCTCTCCCGCTCGGTAAACTGGCGCAGGGCGAAGTCGTGTTCTCCCGAGCTCGCGTAGTCCAGGTAGGCCTGGAGCTGTTTCAGCCGATAGTCCCTCGCCGCCGCCACATTCTCGCGTTCCTTGTACGAATAGTCGGCCAGGTACGTCGTCAGCCCCTCGCACCAGTTGCCCTCTTCGACGTCGACGAAGACGCCGTTGCCCCACCAGTTGTGCAGAATCTCGTGACCGTAGCTCGTGTGGACGATAAAGGGGAGGCGGATGACCCGGTCACCCAGGAGGGTGAAGCTCGGCATGCCGTAACCCGTCTGCCACCAGTTCTCGACCATCGCGAACTTGTCGAACGGATAGGGCCCTATCATATCTTCGTAGAGGTCGAGGTAGCCACCGGTGGCGTCGAGGTACGTCTGGCAGAGTTCTTCGGGAGTGTTTTCATACGTGAACGTGTACGCCTTCACGTCGCCGTGGTCCGCCTCGCGCACCACGTAGGGCCCGGCGATGAGGTAGGCCTCGTTCATGGGGTCGTCGACGACCCAGACGGATTCCACGCGCCCGTCCCCGGTGACGCGGCGCTGCGCCCACGTGCCCTGGCTCAGGCTCTCCCATCCCGGCGGCACGCTCGCTTCACACCGGTAGCGGAAGAGGGATTCTCCACTCCACGGAATCCAGAAGGTGGCGCCCGACAGGTAGGCGCCCCGTTCGCCGATCATCCCCGTCGTCGACTCGAACCCCCGGCCGTAGGCGACCTCCGGGGGACGCAGGCTGTCGTAGACAGCCCCGGCGTAACGCAGGCTGATGCGCGGCTCGTCCGGCCAACCCGCGGCCGGTGGATGAACCGTCAATTCCCTGGCGACGGTGTAACCCTCGAGTCGCTCGTAGTCCGGGCGCTTCCAGAAATGGCGCGGATTGAAGCCTTCGCCCACGTCAACCACCAGTGGCGCGCCCGAGATCTCGGCGGACTCGACCTCCAGGTCGCGGTGCAGCAGGAGATACAACGGCTTTGAGGCGTCCTGCGGCCGGGCGAGCTCGATAACGTCCGTCACCTCGATCCACGTGCGG
>CBDVDJ010000035.1:0-11498 GCA_965372695.1 uncultured bacterium | reverse complement strand
GTCGGCGACTGCCACCCCACCAGATAATTTCAGGTAAGTTCTATCATATTATAGCCTAAATATGCTATAACTATATAGAATTAGCTAGAAGTCACTGGAAACCAGGCAAGGACAAAATCGATGGACCCGATTCAGAACCCCTTCTCGCCCGGAGCGGGGACGCCACCTCCGGAACTTGTTGGAAGAGAAGAAGTTCTCGAGCAGGCGCGTATCTTGTTGGGGCGAACCAGGCGAAAGAGACCCGAGAAGAGTATTCTGCTGACCGGGCTTCGCGGGGTTGGAAAGACCGTTCTGCTTAATGAGATAGAGCGCGCCGCCGCGGAAGATGGTTACCGCACGGTTTTTATTGAAGCCCACGAAAACAAATCGTTGGGCGAGTTGATAGCTCCCCATTTACGGAGATTGTTATTCGATCTGGACCGTCTGGCCGGCGCCGGCAACAAGGTGCGCGGAGGGTTAGCGGTACTGAAGAGTTTTTTAAGCAGCATTAAGATTAAAGTGGAGAACGTGGAGTTCGGACTGGACATCGATCCAGAGACAGGTGCCGCTGATAGCGGTGATCTCGAAATCGATCTGCCCAACCTGTTCACGGCTGTCGCGGAAGCAGCCGTTGAAAGGGGAAGCTGTGTTGCTATCCTTATCGACGAAATTCAGTATTTCGATAAAGAAGAACTCAGTGGTCTGATTATGGCGATGCATCGTATCCAACAGCGCCAGCTGCCGTTTGTACTGCTGGGCGCCGGACTTCCGATCCTCCCAAGGCTGGCGGGCGAATCCAAGTCTTATGCTGAAAGGCTGTTCAGTTTTCCCGAAATAGGAGCGCTCTCGCTGTCAGAAGTCACCAAAGCCCTGCAAGAGCCCTTAAAAAAAGAACAAGTTATTCTTGAAGGTGCCGCAGTCGGGGAAATTTATCGCCTCACAAGGGGGTATCCTTACTTCGTACAGGAATGGGGCTATCAAGCCTGGAACCGGGCCACATCCTCACCGATTGATCTCTCTGTGGTTCAGAAAGCTTCAGAATTCGTCATTCAACGCCTTGATCAAAACTTTTTTCGGGTTCGATTCGACCATCTCACACCAGGTGAAAAACGGTTCCTGCGCGCCATGGCCGAACTCGGGCCCGGTCCACACCGTACCAATGACGTCGCAGCACTCTTGAACGTGAAAATTCATAGCGTCGGCCCGATGCGAGCGAATCTTATCAAGAAAGGTATGATTTACAGCCCGTCGTACGGGGACATGGCTTTTACGGTTCCACTGTTCGATGAGTTTGTGTCGCGGGCGATACCGGATTGGACCTGAACCACCATTATGGGGTCGCCGGTGGCGTGGATTTAATACCACGCTCTTTCATCCAGCAGTACAGGACCGGGACGGTCAGGACCTGGACCACCACGACGAACATCCCGCCGAACGACGGAATCGCCATCGGCACCATAATATCGGCGCCGCGGCCGGTTGACGTCAACACCGGCACCAGGGCGAGCAGCGTGGTTACGGCCGTCATCATCGCCGGGCGGATACGCCGTTTGCCGGCTTCGACGGTAGCTTCCCGGACGCCTTCGACCGTCGTGGGCTTTTTGCGCTGGAATACCTGCTTGAGATACGTCGATATGATGACGCCATCGTCGGTGGCGATCCCGAACAGCGCGAGGAAGCCGACCCACACGGCCACCGACAGATTGTAGTTCCGTATCTGGAACAGATTGCGCATGTCGAGGCCAAAGAGCGAAAAGTTCAGAAACCAGTCCTGCCCGTACAGCCATATCATCAGGAATCCGCCCGACCATGCGATGAAAATGCCGGAAAACACGAGCAGTGAAGTGGCCACGTGTTTGAACTGGAAATAGAGAATCAGGAAGATCACAACGAGGGCGAGCGGCAGCACGACCATCAGCTTTTTTTCCGAACGAACCTGGTTCTCATAGCTCCCGGCGAATGTGTAGCTCACCCCCTCGGGGATGTCGAACTCGCCGCTGTCGATCTTGCCCTGCAGGTATCGCCGGGCGTCCTGGACGACGTCCACTTCGGCCTGATCCGGTTTCTTGTCGAAGATCACGTACCCGATGAGGAACGTGTCCTCCGACTTGATTACCATCGGCCCCCGGACGAAATTGAGTTGTGACAGTTCGATGAGGGGAATCTGCGCGCCACCGGGAGTCCCCACGAGGATGCTCTCCAGTCCCTCGATCGTGTTTCGCAGCTCGCGTTGATACCGCACGCGCACGGGGTAGCGCTCGCGCCCCTCGACGGTGGAGGTGAGGCGCTTGCCGCCGACGGCGACCTCGATGACGTCCTGGACCTTCTGGATGGTCAATCCATAGCGGGCGATCGCTTCGCGGTCGATGTCGATTTCGAGATACGGCTTTCCGACGATGCGGTCGGCCAGGACGGCCGCGGGCTCGATAGACGGGACTTCCTTCAAATACCGTTCGATCTCCATCCCGACCTTTTCGATCGTTACCAGGTCCGGTCCCTTGATTTTGATTCCCATCGGCGCGCGCATTCCCGACTGCAGCATCACGATGCGCGCGGCAATCGGCTGGAGCCGGGGCGCCGACGTCGTCCCGGTCAGCCTGCCCGCCTTGACGATTTCGTCCCAGATATCCCCGGGGTTCCGGATGTGGTCGCGCCAGTTGCGGTACGGACGGCCGTGGTCGTCCGGAATGAGGTCGCCGTATTCGTCTCGTGCGAACTCTCCGGTTTTGCGGTCGAACTCGAATTTCAGGCGGTGACCGCTCTGGTCCACGACGTATTCCGGCATATAATTGATGACGGTTTCGATCATGGAAACAGGCGCCGGATCGAGCGGCGAGTCGACGCGACCCAGCTTGCCCACCACCGACTCGATCTCCGGGATGGCGGTGAACGCCCTGTCCTGCAGCTGAAGAATGTCCAGGACCTCGCCGATCGATGCGTGCGGCATCGTCGTCGGCATATACAGGAACGAGCCTTCGTCGAGATCGGGCATGAACTCTTTGCCCAGTCCGGGAAACGTGTGGCGCAGCGACGAGTACACCGCGCTCGACCGGACAAAACCCGGCATGAAACCCATGATCCTGTCGAATCCCATCCAGACGGTCATCCCCAGAAACACCAGTGTGACCGGGACGAGGAGAAACTTTCCCTTGTTCCCCAGGCACCAGCGCAGAACCGACTCGTACCCCCTGATGAACCATCGGACGAGAAGCAGCAAGCCTCCCAGAAGGGCGACCACAAAAATGAAGTTCGGAAACGTCCCCGCCTGAACCCCGAGGGGCAGCCAGTGGGAGGCCAATAGCCAGGCGACCACAATCACGATCAGGTAGTTGACGGTCGAAGGGGCCCTTCTCAGCAGGTCTGAAGGGATGCGGCGCTTGAACTGGAGAAACGCGGCCGCCAGCACCAGGGCCGCGCCGGTGAGCCAGTACGACCCGAACATCGCGGCGATTCCGGCCAGCACCAGCCCGGCCGGCCACAGGCGTCTCGACCGTCCGGCCTTCCGGCCCCCGGTGAAGAGTAAATGGGCGAAGGGCGGTATGAGCGTGAGCGCGACGATGACGGAGGCAACGAGCGCGAACGTCTTGGTGTAAGCGAGCGGCTTGAACAGTTTGCCCTCCGCCGCCTGCAGCGTGAACACCGGAAGGAAAGACACAACCGTTGTCGCCACCGCGGTGAGAACGGCACTTCCGACTTCGGACGCTCCGGCGTAAATGACGTCGCGCGTCTTTGCTCCGGGCGGCGCCCGATCGAGGTGTTTCAGGATGTTTTCGGTGATGACAATCCCCATATCGACGATCGTGCCGATGGCGATCGCGATACCGGAGAGCGCCACGATGTTGGCGTCCACACCGAACAGCTTCATGGCGATAAACACCATCAGTACGGTCAACGGCAGCAGCCCTGTGATCAACATCGAGGCGCGCAGGTGCATCACCATCATGATCACGACGATGATCGTCACCAGGATCTCGTCGATCAGCGCCGTGTTCAACGTACCCAGCGTTTCATAGATCAGGCCGGACCGGTCGTAGAAGGGCACGATCGTGACCTGGGAGACGCGGCCGTCGGACAGCGTTTTCTTCGGAAGGCCGGGAGCGATCTCCCCGATCTTCTTCTTTACGTTTTTGATCGCCTGGAGGGGATTTTCGCCGTAGCGGACGACCACGACACCACCCACCGCTTCGGCGCCGCCTTTGTCGAGCGCGCCGCGACGCATGGCCGGACCGAGCGAGACGCTCGCCACGTCCGATATGCGGACCGGGATGTTTTCCGTCTGCTTGATGACCGATTGTTCGAGATCCGAGATGCTTTCTATGAATCCCAGGCCGCGAATGACGTACTCGACCTTGTTGATCTCCGTTGTTCGCGCGCCCACATCGATGTTGGACTCCTTGACGGCCTTGAAGACGTCGGTGAGGGTAACGCCAAAGGCTCGCATCGCGTCGGGGTCAACGTCCACCTGGTACTCGCGGACAAAACCTCCGATCGACGCCACTTCAGAGACGCCATCGGCTGAGAGCAGCGCGTAGCGCACGGTCCAGTCCTGGACGGTGCGGAGCTCGTCGAGGTCCCACCCGCCGGTGGGGTTGCCGTCCTGGTCCCGTCCTTCGAGCGTGTACCAGAAAATCTGTCCCAGGGCCGTGGCGTCCGGACCGAGTGTGGGCTGAACGCCCTGCGGCACCGTTCCCGGGGGGAGCGAGTTCATTTTTTCCAGGACTCGACTGCGGGACCAGTAGAAATCGACCTTGTCCTTGAAAATCACGTAGATCGACGAGAAGCCGAAGTACGAGTAGCTGCGCACCGTTTTCACACCTGGTATGCCGAGCAGCGCGGTGGTGAGCGGATACGTGATCTGGTCTTCGATGTCCTGCGGCGACCGGCCCTTCCACTCGGTGAACACGATCTGCTGGTTCTCGCCGATGTCGGGTATCGCGTCGACCGGCACCGGATCGCGGGGGAGATCGCCGATGTTCCAGTCGAACGGGGCGACCATGATCCCCCAGCCAATCAGGACGAGGGCGATGACCGTCACGATCAACTTGTTGTCGATGCAATAGCTGATGACCTTGTCGATGGGCGACATGTTCCCGTGGCCGGCGCCGGGGCTCTCTCCTGTCATCGCTTACCTCTTTCCCCCGGGAATGGCCTCGAACGTATTCTTGACCGAGCCACAGGTGAGCATCGACGCGCCATAGTACGGATTGCGCAATTCGTCGTTCTCCTGGAGCCAGTAGGCGCCGTCGCCGTCGCGGGCCATGGGGCAGAAGGAGAGGTAGAAGTTCCCCTCACCGGTGTGACCGAAGTCGTCGTGCAGTTCGATCGTCGCCTTTGACAGGTGGAAGAACGCGTCCCGCGCGGCGTCGATGTCTTCGGCCTTTGCAATCCCGTCCGAGCGCCTGGTCAATGTTTTTGATAATTCCATCCAGCGCATGTGGGCCTGGCCGGTGAACAGAGACATGTCCACTTTCCCGGCGGCTGCTGATAAAGCGGCGCCCGCTTTCCCGGCACCGTCGAGATCGTCGGCTGCCAACGCCACCCGCACCTCGAAATAGGCGTCGTATACCGGGGCCAGTGCCTTTACCGCCGCGGCGCCGGCGTCGATCTTCCCGGCCCCACCATCACCACCGTGCGAGTCGTGCCCCGACGGCTTCTCGTCCGTCGCCGGCCCGGCAGGCGGGCCGTGCTGGTGTCCGGGGGCCGGCCTGCCACCCTCCGGCGACATCATGCTGGGTTTCGCCTGAATCTGGAGTTCGCTGTCGATCTTGAAGGCCCCGTTCGTCACCACCAACTCGCCCTCTTTTATACCGGACTTCACGACGTAATAGTCGCCCGCCCGCGGACCCAGGACGACCTCGCGGCCCTCGAACAGCGGGCCTTCGTCGCTGGGGATTTCCACGTACACGACCGCCCGCTTCCCCGTGATCAGCGGAGCGGTGGCTGGAATCAACAGCGGCGAGTCCCCGCCACCGCTGACTTCAGCCGCGTAACCCAGAGACGCAGCCGGGACGAGGTCCATACCGCACACGTCACACTTGCCCGGTCCGTCCTTGACGATCTCCGGGTGCATCGGGGAGATCCACTTGCCCGACAGGCGCACGTCGGCAATCTTTCCTTCCCCGTCGATACGCGATTTCAACACGCCCCGGACGAACATGTCGGGTTTGAGTCTTTTGTCGGAATTATCGACGATGGCGCGTACACGAACGGTACGAGTCTTCGGATCGACCAGCGGATCGATAAAACTGATCATGGCCTCAAAGCTCTCGCCGGGAAACGCCGGTGATGTGAACTCGACACGCTGGCCGAATCGCAGCCACGGCAGGTCCGACTCGTAGGCCTCGAGCATGACCCACAGTTTCGAGAGGTCGGCGATCGTGTAGATCCGGGTGCCGGTTTTGACATACATCCCCTCGAGCGCATTCTTGTGTATGACGACACCGCCGATCGGCGCGTAGATAGTCAGGTGGTCGGATACCTCCCGTGAGGTCTCGATCCGCTCTATCTGTGACTCCGTCAGACCGAATAACCTGAGTTTGTCCCGGGCGGCATCAAGTGTGGCCCGGGCGGTCTCCAGAAATACTTCACTGCTCGTTCCGCCGAGCGTCGAGACCGCCTCGTGCGACTGGATCAACTCTTCTTGTGCCGACAGCAGCTCCGGCGAATAGATGGACACCAGGTGGTCGCCCTTTTTTACCGGGATGCCGGTGTAATCGGCGTACAACCGGTCGAGCCTCCCTGAGACCCACGCGGTGATGTAGGCCACCCTTGTTTCGTCGTAAGTGATGTTACCCACCATCCGCACTTCGGATTCGGCCAGCGCCCTCACCGCGGGCGTCGTCTCGATTCTCGCCAGTTGTTTCGCCGACTCCGAGAGACGCAGCTGCCGGGGCCCCAGATCTTCTCCCGGGCCGGTATCGAGCGGAATCAGATCCATGCCACAGATCGGGCACTTGCCGGGCTTCGGGAGTTTGACTTGAGGGTCCATCGAGCACGTCCAGACCGTGGGCGCCGACACCGATGATTCCGCACCGTGTCCCGCGTGACCGACTTGTGAAGATCCGCCGTCGCCGATAATCCGCCCACCGAGCACGAACGCGATCACGGCCACAACGGCCATCGCAAGCACTGTCCGCGTTTGCCTCGACATGCGGCGGTCGAGGAAGGTTCGGATTTCACCAGGTAACGTCATAGCTCATCTCCTGAATAATCGCCACTGTTTGCAAAAATCAGATCGGTTCCCGATATCATCTCGAGTTCCGCGCGGCGTACCGCCAGGTTCGATCTGGAACGCTCGAACTGCAACCGGAATTCGAGCAGCTGCCTCTGCGCGTCGAGCAGACTCAGAAAATCTGTTTCCCCCGCCTGATAGGCGGTATAGCTCGCGTTGAGCGATTGTTCCGCCCTGGGGATGAGGCCGTCGCGGTACAGCCGGGTCTTTCTCAAGGCGTCCTCGTAGTCGAACACAATCTTTTCCGTCACCGCCCGGAGGCGATTGAGGGCGTCGGCGTGGTTGTACTGGGCCCGGCGATACTGGGCGTCAGCCTCCTGCCGGCGTGACTTTTTCGAACCGAACCAGATGGGCAGCGTAATCCCGACCGTCGCCGTCCACGCGTCCTTGCCGCTCTCCGGCATGTTGGGATCGATCGCGTCGCCGGTATTTATGTACCCGACACCGACGATGAAATCTGGATAGGATGCCTTTCCGGCCAGCCGCCTGGTGGCCCGTCCCTTCTCCACCAGGTGGAGCAGCGACTTGAGGTCGGGGTTGTTGGCCAGCGTGTACGCGTAAACACTGTCCCGGTCCACGGCAGCCTCCTCGACGTCGATGGCGGTGGGGAGGGGGAAATCGAGACTGTCGGGGAGATTCACGATCGATTTCAACCGGACCGACACAGGGTCGATCACATCCTCAAAAGTGCGGAGTCTGTCCTCGAGCAGGCCCAGCTCGACCTGGGCCTTGATCACGTCCGGGTGCCGCGCCAACGCGACACGGTATTTTGCCCGGGCGATGGATTCCCAGAATTTCAGAAGTTCGAGATTCTCCCGGGTAATCTCGATGGCGCGTCCCAGGTAGTAACATTCGTAATAGACAGATTTGACCTCGTAGAACAGCTCGAGCTTCTTCGCCTCATACATCTGATAGGCGGCGCCGGCTGCTTCGATCGAAATATCCTTGCGTGCGCCCCGCGTTCCGAACCATGGAAACGCCTGCTGGAGTTTCAGAATCTGGATCTGCGGCCCAACCCGCGTCTCCACGCTTTCGATGAAGTAGCTGTACGAGAACCTCGGGTCGGGTAACGCTCCCGTGTATTCCGATCTTTCCAGACCAGCTATCCAGTTGTGAAACACAGCCCTCAGCGACGGGCTCTGCAACGCGGCGTACGCGAGGTAGTCTTCCAGGCCGGCAGTGTCCGGATCGAAACCGGAGGCGTATGTGGAGTCGGCCACGCCGTCCGCGTGCTCGTAAACGGTGGTGAGCGAGTCGGCGAGTCGGTGGGGCTGCTCCTGGGTAGCTGCCGGCTTCCCTTGCCCGTCGATGGTCAACGCAAAAGCAACGACGGCGATCAAAACTCCGCTCGGATAGGTCAGTCTCATGGCAATTATTGTCTCCTTAGGGGGTTTTCGGAACCATTTTCGCATATCTCTATATACAATAGACGTGCCACCAGGTCAACACGGTAATATATAATAAGTTATGCGATTACACCGCATCAGGTCGAGTAAAAGAGTGATGATTATTCTTCATTAGTTGTAGAAAATCATGTAATTTTGTATAGATTATTACGGACAGAGACACGTCGAACAAGCCGTCAGGAGACCATCGATTGAAAGGACCGGAGTCGATCGCAATCAAGATTCTTGCGCTGGCAGGTGTGATCGTGTTGACGCTGGGGATTCACTACGGCTGGCTGATCGAGCCGATCTTCGGGCACGTACACTGGATCCACGCGATACACGGACGCTTCTGCTATATCCCGATCGTCATGGCCGCCTCGTGGTTCGGCCTCCGCGGCGGTCTTATTGCGGCGACCACTATTTCGGTGCTGGTGCTTCCCTACGTGTTCCTGTCGGCTCCTGATACGCATGATCTCGCGGGCGAACTGGCGGAGATCACATTCTATTTTGCCATCGCGATTCTAATCGGCGTGTTGATCGAACGCGAATTCAAGACGCGGAAAAAACAACAGGAAGCGCAACTGCAGGCCGAACGGGCACACGAGCTCTCGCTCGTCGGCCAGATTGCCGCCGGCATGGCCCACGAAGTCAAGAACCCGCTGGCGTCGATCAAGGGCGCGGCCGACATCCTCACCGATGACGACACGCTGCCGGCGGAACGCGAGGAGTTCAAGGCAATCCTTCGCAACGAGATCAAGCGGATCGACACCACCATTACCGAGTTTCTCGCCTTTGCGCGCCCGAAAGAAACGAAGCTGGAAAATCTGAACGTGAGCGACGTGTTGCAAACAAGTTTACGTCAAACGGAAGCGGAAGCGGCGCGCCAGGGCCTCTCCATCGACTCAAGCCTCGACGCCGGTATTTATGTGAACGGCGATTCGGAAAAACTCCACCAGATGGCGCTGAATCTGATCTTGAACGCGATCCAGGCGTCGAAAAAGGACGACACCATAACCGTCCGTTTCGGAGCCGATTCTCCCAAAACGGCGCGCTTCACGATTCGCGACACCGGCGCCGGGATCGACGCGGACGACCTGGAACGCGTTTTCGAGCCCTTTTTTACCACCAGGTCTTCCGGCACCGGCCTGGGTCTGGCGATTGTCAAAGACATCGTCGATAGTCACTCCGGTGAGATATCGATCGAAAGCCGGAAAGGCGCAGGGACAACGGTGAGTGTCACCTTGCCTTTGTACAAGGAGAGTAAACGGCAATGAGAATACTTCTGGCCGACGACGACGCGTCACTGCGGCGCGTGCTCCAGTTCAAACTCGAAAAAGAGGGACACGATGTCACGGCTGTAGAAGACGGCGAAGCGGCATTGAACCAGCTGCGATCCGACCGGTGGGACCTTTTGTTGTCCGACATCAAGATGCCGGTCGTCAGCGGCGTGGAACTGCTCGAGCTGGCCAGGCAGCTGCAGCCGGGTCTCAAGGTGATACTGATCACCGCTCACGCCACCGTGTCCCAGGCAGTCCAGGCGGTCAAACTGGGGGCGTTCGACTACATCACCAAGCCGTTCGAGGACGATGAGCTGACGACGGCGATAAACAGGGCGGGGACGTTTCGCGACCTCGAAAAAGAAAACAAGGAACTGCGGGGGCGCCTGCAGGTGAGCGAGCCGACCACTAAATTGCTCGGCGTATCCAGGCCTTTCAAGAAGATGATGGCGGTCATCAGCCGCATCGCGCCGACGGACGCAAATGTGCTGCTCTCGGGACCATCTGGAACCGGAAAGGAGCTCGTGGCCCGTACGATTCACGCAAAGAGCGGACGAACCGACGGCGAATTCGTGGCAGTCAACTGCGGGGCGATACCGTCCGAACTCACCGAGTCGGAGCTGTTTGGTCACGTCAAGGGAGCATTCACGGGTGCGATACGAGACAAAAAAGGCAAATTCGAGCTGGCCGATGGCGGCACGATTCTCCTCGACGAGATCGGCGAACTGGCAATCGACCATCAAGTCAAACTTCTGCGCGTCCTGCAGGAACGAATCGTCGAACCCGTCGGGTCGGAGATCTCCAGGAGAATCGACGTTCGCGTCATCGGCGCCACCAACGCCGATCTCCGGCGACGGGTGAAACAAGGCAAGTTCCGCGAAGACCTCTTCTACCGTCTGAATGTGATTCCCATCGTTATTCCGAGTCTCGCCGAGCGGCGTGACGACATTCAGTTGCTCGCCAGGGAGTTTATCCACAAATTCGAGCCAAAAACGAAAATCACGATCTCACGCGAATTACTCGAGCGGCTCACGACGTACTCGTGGCCGGGAAATGTCAGAGAACTGGAAAATCTGATCGAACGCATGGTAATTATGCGCAGGTCCAACACGCTGACGGTGAAAGACCTTCCAGCGGATTTCGATCAGCCGCTCTCCGACGATCCCGACATCGAAATGACCGGACACCTGACATTTCACGAAGCCGAAGAGAAACTGGTCAGAGACGCCCTCGACAAGTGCGGATGGAACAAGTCAAAGGCGGCAAAGTACCTCAACATCCCCCGCCACGTTCTGCTCTACCGTATGAAGAAATTCCAGATCCGGGAAGACACTCCCGGCTCCTCCGGTCCGGCGTAGCCAGCGGATTGCCCCTGCGACTACCATATCGAACGGATACCAGCAATGTCGCGGACTGATAATCACACCCGTCTGATCCTCTGCGTGGCCATGGCCCTGGTCACGTTGGCGGGATTGAACTCGTATGTCGAAGGCGATGATCTTACCTGGCCGGCGATCAAATCCACGATCAGGGCCGATTACCCGCAAGTGCGCCACCTCACAACGGCTGACCTGGTGGTGATGTTACAGTCAGACAGCACGCCCACTCCCACCCTGCTCGACG
>CBDVDJ010000034.1:0-11588 GCA_965372695.1 uncultured bacterium | reverse complement strand
TGTCGTGCGGACAAGTCTTCATCGAGGCCATGCCTCCGCACTTGTAACACCAGAACGTCCAGTCGATGGGCAGCATTTTGCACTCGAGGGCGCCTTCCCACAGATTGTGGTAAATATCCTGGGCGTCGAACGGACCGTAGTAGTCTCCTACACCGGCGTGGTCGCGTCCGATAATCATATGCGAGCAACCGAAGTTCTGACGGAATACACCGTGGAGCAAACCTTCACGCGGACCGGCGTATCGCATATCGAGCGGGTAACCGCCCGTAACAACGCGATCCTTGTCAAAGTAACAGTCCACCAGCGTATTGATGCAGTTAACACGAACGTCGGCGGGAATGTCGCCGGGCTTCAGTTTCCCGACCAGCTGATGGATGTACAAACCGTCGCTCACTTCGGTCGCGATCTTGGCCAGATACTCGTGGGAACGATGCATCGGGTTGCGAAGCTGCAGCGCGGCGATCGTCGTCCAGCCCTTTTCTTCGAAGATCTTGCGGCTCTCCGCGGGGCGCTGGTAGACCCCCTTGAATTCCGTCGGAAACGTGCTTTCGGACAGCACCTTCACCGGACCGGCGATGTTCCACTCTTTCTGGTTCATCACCATCTCCACGCCCGGGTGTTTGGGATCCGTCGTCGTGAAGACGTGCTTGCACTCGAACTCCTTGTCGATCTGGTAAGACTCGGTGACCTTCATGGTCGCCATGATTTCACCGGTGTCTTCCGTCACGAGCGCGATATCGGTACCGGGCTCGATCTTTTCGTCGTGGGACAACGTGATCGGAATGGGCCAGAAGACGCCGTTGGCAATCTTCATGTCTACGCAGACACCCTTCCAGTCTTCTTCTCCCATGAAGCCTTCGAGCGGTGTAAAACCACCGATGCCCAGCATTATCAGGTCACCGGTTTCGCGCGAAGACACGGTCACCTTGGGCAGCGATTCCGCCCGTTTCAATTCCTTTTCTCTCTCCTTGCCTTCGAGAAGCAGAATTTTCAGTTCGTCGCTTCCGTGGGGAGAGATCAGTTTGGACTTGGCCATGACTGTAGTACCCTTTGGTTTAATAGTTCCGGAACTACACTGAGGACAATCAGGTTTCTTAACCTGATTGGATTATTTGTTACTTTTTTCACAAGACTGGGCGACACAAACTCGCGGACCCTTTCTTCTTCGTTTCCCGGATCACGCGTTGCATTAAACCAGCAGTTCAGATGTCGACGAAGGCGGGCCGCCCGCAGGTTCGTGTATTCACTCCAGCCGGGTCTATATTAGGCCTTTGTGAAATTTGTGTCAAGCCCCATCTTGCTCTTTTTTCGGAATTCCGTATGGATTTCCGATTATCCGGAACGCTATATAACACAGTATATTACGGCATAGTCATCGCTAAGTTCCAGGCTCCGAAATCGCACCGTCAGACTCGCACCGCCGGGCGGTCCCGCCCGCGTCCTGCTCATCTAACTATAAGTATATACATATAGTTACGACTGTAGGTGAAAACAAGTGATCGATACCGGACGCCGCGGTCCAGGTAATTTCAGAGATCACGGAAATGCCTCCACGGGCCGTACTCGGGACTATACGATTTGACTTCCTTGTGAAATAAATAACTATCAATCTTGACATGACCGTGGCATCAGGAGTAGCGTATGGAGTGAGAGTATCCGCACGGAATTTTCGACAATCAAATTCATATGGAAGGAGCGTTGACATGGCCGTCGCACGACTGGTCGACCCGGACCTGGAGTTTATAAGGGCCGTGAAAAGCGCTGGTGGCGACACACTGAAGAAGTGCTATCAATGCGCCACGTGTTCGACGGTTTGCAATCTCTCCCCCGACGACAAGCCGTTTCCGAGGAAAGAAATGCTGATGGCAAACTGGGGTCAGACAGAGGACCTGATGCGGGATCCCGACGTCTGGCTGTGCTATCAGTGCAACGACTGCACGACGTACTGCCCGCGCGGAGCGCGACCCGGCGATGTTCTCGCCGCGATCCGGGCGTTTACCTACCGGCACTTCTCGTTTCCCTCGTTTATGGGCAAGGCGCTGTCCAACCCCAGAGCGCTGCCGCTCCTGATTATCATTCCGATACTGATCATGACGGCGTGCATTCTCTTGACTGCGGAAAAAGTAGACGGGCAGTACTTGTTCATGACCGCCGACGAAATCGACTTCAACTACTTCCTGCCCCATTCCACGGTCGACGCGCTGTTCGTACTCGGCAACATCATCATATTTGTATTCGCCGCGGTCGGTTTCGTCCGTTTCTGGAAAATGCTGCAGTCAAGCGGCGACACAAAGTTGGTCTCCTTCGGATCAGCGGTTTTTTCCACATTCAAGGAAATTTTCGCCCATTCCCGATTCCGCAAATGCGGCGCCAATCACGCGCGGGCGACAGGACATATGTTGCTCCTGTTCGGCTTCATCGGTGCGATGATCACAACGGCGATCGTGCTCCTGTTCGTCTTCATACCGCACTACCTGGAGCTGCTGGGTGCAAAGAGCATTCACTCGTTCTTCCAGGTGCCGATCAACCTCCCCCACCCGGTGAAGATCCTGGGTGCACTGAGCGGACTTGCGCTCACGGCCGGCGGCGCGTTGTTGATCTATCGCCGCTTGACCAACAAGGACGAAGTGGGCGCGAACGGCTATGCCGACTACCTGTTCCTCTACGTAATCTTCATTACCGGCCTGAGCGGGATGTTCTCGTGGCTGGCACGCTTGACGGGCGTCGCGCCGCTGGCATACACGATCTATTTCGTGCATATACTCGGCGTCTACTTCCTGCTGTGGTACATGCCGTACTCCAAGTTCGCCCATATGTTCTACCGCAGCCTGGCGCTGGTTTATGCCCACACCACCGGTCGAATAAAGGGGTAACGGCGGTTACCACGCTCACAAAAGCACCAGGCAAAAGGACTGGCCGTCGCGATGACGGCCAGTCCTTTTTGTTCTCCGATCTCCGGCCCCGGCTGGCCGCGGCGATCTATCCGCGCCTTTTCAAGGGGTCCTTCAGGTGCCGCGCGACGAGTTCCTGTACCAGCGCCGGCAGGGAGTTTTTCTTCGATTCCAGACCGACTTCGAGCCCCAGCGACCGAATCACGCCTGACGTGGCCGGACCGATCGACGCCACCAACGCGCCTTTTGCCAGCCTGTCCAGATTTTCCTCACCGAGATTCTCGGCCAGCCCCCTGGCGGACGACCCGCTGGTGAACACCACGACATCGGGCAGGTGGGCGAAGAGCTTTTCGCGCGCCTCCGGCGGCCATTCGCGATAATAAGTCTTGTGGACGGTCAGAGCGATGACATCGGCGCCGGCCTCCGCGAGCGAACGCTCCAGCTGGTCGTCACCGACGTTGCCACGGACACGAATCACGGTCGCATCGGAGAGGTCGAGTTGATCGGCCATCTCCCGGGCGAGCACCTCCGTCGTTGTCTGTGACGGCTCGAAGTCGGGTTCTATGTGATCTGCGTTGAGCGCGCGCACTGCCCCCGCCCCGGCCACAGCGATACGGTAATCCTTGAGCCCGCGGATGTCGCCGAACGTCTCGAACCACTGTTTGAGGAAGTAGCGGACTCCATTCTCGCTGGTGAACACGAGCCAGCGGTCCCTTGTGGAAATATTGCGCAGCGCTTCCCATTCCTCCGGCCGGAAATCCTCTTCCGTTGCGATGGTCGGATACGCCAGCACTTCGGCCCCGAGTTCCCGCATCTCGCGATACAGCGGTTCCGCCTGGTCCGCCGGTCTCGTGACCATGATACGAACGCCGAACAGAGGGCGCCTCTCGAACCAGTTGATCGTGTCGTGGAACCGGACGGCGTCACCAATGACGAACAAGGACGGCGGTTTGAGCCCGCTTTTCCGGGTGTCTCCAGCCAGTTCGGAAAGCGTCGTCGTCAGGGACCGCTGCGTCGAGAACGTACCCCGCTCGATCGCCGCGGCGGGCACGTCGGGAGACATTCCGGATTCCATCAACTTGCCCGTGATGGCTTCGATCTCGGACACCCCCATGTAGATGACCAGCGTGCCGTGCCGCGCGCCCGCGATCCAGTCCCACGGCGCACCGAACGCAGCCTCGTCGAGCGCCTTGTGCCCGGTGATGAACATCACGAACGACGCTGTCCGGCGGTCGGTACACGGAATACCGGAGTAGGACAGGGCGGCGACTCCCGACGTTATCCCCGGAACAACTTCGTAACGGATCCCGCGCTCATCGAGATACCTCGCCTCTTCGCCGCCGCGCCCGAACACAAAGGGGTCACCGCCCTTGAGGCGGACGACGCGCTTTCCGCGGGAAGCGAGCGTTGCCAGCAGTTCATTGATCTGATCCTGGGGGAGCGAGTGGCGGCCCGCCTCCTTGCCGACGTAGTGATGTTCGACCTGTGCCGGAAGCGTGAGAACGAGTTCGTAGGGAATCAGGCTGTCGTAGACGACGACATCGCAGTTATCCAGGAGGTACTTCGCCCTGAGAGTGACCAGGTCCGGGTCGCCCGGCCCGGCGCCCACCAGAAAGACCATCCCGCCTTCGTTTCCGCTTCCCGCCATGACTCTCCTATGCCGGCATCTCGAGGATCCGGTCCAGTTCCGCCTCGACATCGGCTTCTTTGCCCTTTTTGAGCAACTGCTTCCAATCCACCTCGAGAAACTCGGAGTAACACATGTTCTTCTTCCGCGGTTCTCCCGGCCATTGTTCCCGCACCGAGGTACGAAACCCCGCCGCGATCTTCATCAGCTGGTTCCAGTGCTCCGGAAAAATATTGTCGAGGACGAGCTTCAGGTGCCCCGACATGAAGGGCGCCTTGCCATCCGTCGAGACCGACACCGTCAGACAATCGCGTCTCAACACGGCGGGGAAAATGAAATCGCAGTGCAGCGGATCGTCGACCACGTTGACCAGCGCCCCGGACCCTCTGGCATCGTCGTATACGCGCCTGTTCAGTCCATCGTCATCGCTGGCGGAAATTACCAGGGCGAACGCGGCCGCTTCCGGTGACCGGTACTCGCGCTTTTCCAGATTGATCTTTCCCGACCTGGCATGATATTCGAGCTTGTCGTGCATTTCGGGCGCGACCACGGTGATGTCGGTGTCGTAGTCCATGAGCGTCTCGACCTTGCGCAGGGCCACGTTTCCACCGCCCACGACGAGACACCGGCGGCCTTTCATCGTCAGGCTGACGGGCATGTAATTATGTGTCATTTTGACCTCGATCCGTTTCGGAAGCGGGCGCCGATTTTGCGGCCTTCACGACCCGGTCGACAAGCCGACGCGTGGCCCGGTCCAGTTGTTCCTGCAGTCGGGTCGGCAACTCGTTCATCAGTGAACCCAGCTCCTCCCGCCGAATTTCTTCCATCGACAGGCCGCCGCCGTTGTAAAGGGGCTCGTGCAACACCTGTCCGTACCAGTACTTGAACTCGCGCAGCCTGCCATCGATGATCTCCTCTGCCCTCGGCACCTCCAGTTCTCTCCGCCGTTGCCGGTCGGCCACGAAGCGCTTGACATCCTCGAGGTCCCAAACCGTAACCGACGGATCCAGCCCCGCAGCGGGCACTTCGACGTCCCTCGGAATCGCGAGGTCGACAACCGTCTGGAGCCGTCCCTTCCGCGACGCGGCGGCGCGCTCGAGCGCCTCACCCGTCACCACCGGCTCCGGCGACGATGTGCAACTGATAACAACGTCCGCGGCGGCGAGCAGATCCGGAAGGCCGTCCAGACCCGATGCGGACGAATCCACGCCCCGGAATCCGGCGGCGAATTCCGCCGCCCGGGCTTCGGTACGGTTGGCAAACACCAGCCGGGCGCCTTCGATCCGTGCCAGCCTCCTCGCGGCGAGCTGGATCATCTGATTGACGCCGATGAACAGGAAACGCGGCCTCTCGAGCAATCGCACGGTCTCGCCCAGCATCTCGACGGCAGCGGTGCTGACCGAGCACGCCCCCCTGCCGATCTCCGTGTCCGTCCGCACGCGCTTGCCCACACGGAACGCCTGATGGAACAGGCGGTGGATGACCTTGCCCGCCGACTTTACCGCGCACGCCGAACCGTACGCCTCTTTCAGCTGTCCCAGGACCTGGTTCTCGCCGAGCACCATCGAATCGATCCCCGCGGCGACGCGGAACAGGTGATTCGCGGCGTCATATTCCGGGTAGACGTCGAAGTGCTCGCGACGCCGCCCCAGGTCCAGCCCCCTGAACTCGCCGTAGAAAGCGGCGACGGCGTCGACCGGATCGTTGTCGCGGCCGGTGACGAAGTAGAACTCCACCCGGTTGCACGTCGACACGATCGCCGATTCCTTCACGGCGGTCAGACCGCCGAACACGGCGTTCGCCCGGGCGATTTCGCCGTTTCCGAGCTGGAGCGGTTCCCGCTCGTCGAGCGACGATGTTTTGTGGGTTGTGGCGCACGCCACCAACCGCCAGTTACCGGATTGCATGGCCATAGTTCCTATGAATCGGGCCGGGCCCAGAACTTTACATGATCAGATCAGCGACTGCAAGCCCGCCGCGGCGACGGTAACGTCTTCGAAGCCGGCGGCCTGGAGTATCGTCGCGGCCTGGTACGAGCGGAAGCCGCGCTTGCAGATAACGACGATACGCTCGCCGCGGTCGAATTCTCCGGTACGGGCCCGCAGCTCACCGATCGGTACGACGGACATCCTTCCCGCCGACGCCACCAGCGATTCGGGGAGCGGGGCGTTTTCCGCCTCCGCCTCCTCGCGCACGTCGAGTAACACCATTCCCGAGCCCACCGCGGCGTCCAGCCCGGAAGAGCCCGGACCGATGAAACGCGTCCCGCGCTCGACGGCCGTCACCACGCCGGCCAGGTGGTGCAGCGGGTCGAGGGCCTCGGCAAAGGGCGGCGCATACCCGTGCTCGAACTCGAACAGGTCGGACACCGCCGACCCGTGCTGCAGAAACGAAGAAAACACGTCGACCCGGCGGCTGATGTCCCCCTTGCCCACGGCCTGGAGTCCGAGCAGCCGCAGGCTCTTGGCCTCGTAGACCATCTTGAGCACCATCATCTTCATTTCCGGGTTGTAGTCGGGACGGTCGGCGAACGAACCCCACACGGCGCGCGCGTCGAGGCCGGCAAGCCGGGCCGCTTCCTCGCTGAGGCCGACACCACCGATATTGGTCTCGAACGCCCGCAGCACAAAGGCGCCGACGACTCCCGGAAACAACGTTTCTGTTCCGGCGAGGTTTTCCGCTATCACACGGCCGTGCCGGTTGGCGAGTGACCCCATGGGGAGAAACGTCGGCTTGCCCGTGATCCGGTGACGCGACTCGATGCAGTCACCGCCGGCGAAGATGGCCGGATCCGAGGTCCGGAGCGTGTCATCAACGACGATCCCCCCCGTGTCCCCCACGTCGAGCCCGCACTCGCGCGCGAGCGCCACCGTCGGGCTGACTCCGAGGCACAAAAATACGTAATCGGCTCCGACCGACCCCTCCCCAGCTACGTGCACCACGGGTTTGTCGTCGCCGCCGAGTTCGATCTTCTCAACGGTCGCTCCCGTGGTGACGGCGATCCCGTCACCCTCCAGCGAGCGTTTGACGATCTCCGCCATCTCGGGGTCGAGCATCCAGGGAAGAAGCTGCGGTTGTTTCTCGTAGAGCCGGGCCGAGATCCCCCACATCGCCGCCACGGCCTCGCACAGCTCGACGCCGATAAACCCGCCACCCACGATAACCGTGTTGTCCACCTCGCCCCGCTCGGCGAGCGTGCGGAACGCCGTCACGTCGGCCGGTGAGGTGAACGGGCGGACCCGCTCGCTGGCCGGCACGGGGAACGGTGGTTCGTTCGGCGTCGCTCCGGTCGCGATAACCAGCCGGCCGTAGCCGTGGATGATCTCGTCACCCGAATCGAGCATTTTCACCGTCACCGTCTTGTTGCCGCGATCGATGCGGGTGACTTCCGCGCGCGTCACGGCTGTGAATCCCCTGGTCGACGCGAAAAACTCCGCGTCCCTGGGGATACCGTAGGACGTGTTGAGCAGCTGAGCCATGCTGTTCACTTCGCCGGATGCGAAATACGGGAATCCGCAAGCGGCGTAGGACAGGTGTTCTTCTCTCTGAAACAGTGTAATGCTGGCTTCGGGAAGACGGCGCGCGAGCGTCGCCGCCGATTTTGTTCCGGCCGCAACTCCGCCGATGACGACAAAGTCCGACCGCTCAGCGGTTGTATGCATTGAGAATCCTCCGGAAGAACGGGGAGCTTCTGTAATTTCAGACCAGGGGCGGGTCCGGGACGCGCCGCGCTTATTTCGGGACCTGCCCCCTTACCGAGAGCGCAATCTTGTACAGCAGCGTGACGACCAGGATGCCGATGCCGTAAACGCCGAACGAAATCATCATCTCGGGAAGTGTCGGCCAGTACTCGGTGACCGTACCCAGCGGGTTGGGCACGAATCCCGCCACGACCATTCCCAGTCCCTTCTCGATCCAGATTCCCACGATCAGCGCAACGCAGGCGATCCCGAGAGTAGTTTCGTTCTTGCGTGTCTTCGGATTGACGAGGACCCGCAGGGCGAGCACCGACAGCGACATCGACGTCCACATCCACGGAACCATCCTGGTGTGTTCTCCGATTCCGAAGAACAGGTACTGAAAATGCAGCGCGTGTTCGGGGATGTTGCTGTACAAAGCCGTGAACAACTCCATTCCTACAAAGAAGATGTTGATGGCGAGGGCGTAGGTCACGATCGTTGCGAGCTTCTGGACGGCCTCTTTGCCGGCGTCGAACGTCGTAATCTTGCGCAACAGGAAACAGAAAAGGATCAGGAGAGCCGGACCGGCGGAAAACGCCGACGCGAGAAACCGGGGCGCCAGAATCGCCGTCATCCAGAACGGACGCGCCGCGAGACCGGAGTAGAGAAACGCCGTCACCGTGTGGATGCTGATCGCCCACGGTATCGAAAGAATGATCACGGGCTTGAGCCACCGCGGAGGAGCGATACCCTTGCGTTCGGCGTCCAGTGTGTAATGTGAAATCAGGATGTTGAGAACGAGATACCCCATCAGCGCAATGGTATCCCAGAACATGAGAGAGTGCGGCGACGGGTAGCGGAACACGTTGATAATCCGGAGCGGTTGTCCCATATCAACGAAAATGAACGTCATGCACATGATCACCGCGCCGATGGCGAGAAACTCGCCGAGAATGGTAATCTTGCCGAACAGCTTGTAATTGTGGAGGTAGTACGGCAGCACCACCATGACCGCCGACGCCGCCACCCCGACCAGAAACGTGAACTGGGCAATGTAAAATCCCCATGTAACGTCCCGGCTCATGCCCGTGATCGTGAGTCCTTCGTTGAACTGCTTCATATAGAACAGAAAGCCCACAAAAATGACCACGAACAGAAATCCAACCCAGGTCCAGTATCGCCTGTCGCCAACAAGTGCTTTCTCTAACATGGGTACCTCACACCAGGTAGTAAACTTCGGGCGCCGTGCCCAGACCGGGCTTGCGCCTGATGGCAAAGTTCTCCGCGAGGAGCTCCCTTACTTCCGATTCGGGGTCCTCCAGGTCACCGAAGACGATGGCCTTTTTCTCGCACGCCTCCACGCAAGCGGGCAGCTGCCCCTTCGCCAGGCGCTCTTCGCAGAAAGTGCACTTTTCGACAACGCCGCGCGTTCTCGTCGGGTAGTTCTCGTCAATTTCTTCTATGTGCGGCCGCGGGTCACGCCAGTTGAAACTGCGCGATCCGTACGGGCACGCGGCCACGCAGTACCGGCATCCGATACAGCGGTGCCAGTCCATCATCACAATCCCGTCCTCTTCCCGTTTCCAGGTAGCCTGCGTCGGGCACACCCTCACGCACGGCGGATTGTCGCAGTGGTTGCAAAGCAGCATGACCGGACCGTGAGCGAGATCTTCCCTCGTGTATTCGCTGCTCTGTTCGTGGAACGCGTGCTCGAAGGACTCCTTCCAGATCCACTTGACTTCATCCTTGGGGTTGTCGAAATCGGGCACGTTGTGAACCTTGTTGCACGCATCGATGCAGCCGGTACAGTCACCAGCTTCGTTGCACTTCTTGAGGTCGATCACCATCGCCCACCTTTTGGCGTGCAGCGGCGGCGCTTTCTCGAGAGTCCCCTCCACACCCTGTCCAAGCAGCCTGGTGGCCGGTTGAGCCACACCGCCAACGCCGATCGCCGAAATCCCGGCGATTTTCATAAATTTTCTTCTATCCATTCCCATCACTGGACCTCCCTCGGTTCGACGTGGCACTCCCAGCAGTAGGGTGTGACCGCCGCATAGTCGTGGCACCGGTCGCAGAACTCCGACTTGTTGACGTGGCAGCCCATGCAGGTGCGCGAGAGGCTCTTGTCATAGTGCGTACCGTCCGGTGCGACCCAGTCCCTGTCCGCCCGGCGGACAACGTCGTCTCGCCATTCGTTGAGGAGATCCATGTGATTCGCCTTCATGTATTCTGTATCGGCGACACACGACTCGCCGGCACCGGGGGCGATCACCGGATCGGGGCCGGTCTTACCCTTGCCGGTCGCCAGGTTGTACCACATGGGCAACGTCACCAGTAAAAGGAAGACGATGAGTACGCCCAGGATTTTTCCGGCATCATTCATCTTTCTGGCCCTCCTCGGTTTCGTAGGGTTGCGACCTGAGGTCGGTCGGCCTCGACTCGCCTTTCATCACGATCGCGTTGCCGACCAGCTCGTGTATGCTGCCGATTTCAACTCCCGGCGCCCAGAAATCGGCCACCGCCGGCAGAGTTGCCTTGTCGATGGCACAGATGCAGGTCATCAGGTTGACGTCGTGCTGTTCCTGCACATATCTCAATGCATTGCCCCGCGGGAATCCGCCGCGCAGCCTCATCTCCAGGTTTTCGTCGGTTCCCAGACCCGACCCGCTGCCGCAGCAGAACGTCTGCTCGCGAATTGTGTTTTCCGGCATCTCGTGGAACTTGTTACATACGCTGTTCAGGATGTAGCGAGGTTCTTCGAGCAGCCCCATCCCCCTTGCCGTGTTGCACGAGTCGTGATAGGTAACGGTCCAGTGGTCGTTACGGCTCGGATCGAGTTTGATTTTGTTGTGGTGGATGAGATCCGCGGTGAACTCGCAGATGTGAACCATCTTGGTCGACGCGGCGTTCTCGAACCTCGTTCCCGTGATTGGTGAAACCGGCACTTCGAGAAAGTCCGCCGGTCCGTTCATCGTGTCCATATACTGGTTCATCACCCGCCACATGTGCCCGCACTCTCCTCCGAGGATCCACTTGACGCCGAGCCGTCTGGCCTCCTCGTATATCTTGGCGTTGAGCCGTTTCATCATCTCCGCCGAGTGGAACAACCCGAAGTTGCCCCCCTCCGACGCATACGTACTCATCGTATAGTCGAGGCCGACCTCGTGAAACACCGCGACGTAGCCGAGGAATCCGTAGTAGTGCGGGTCGCCGAAGTAGTCGGCGGACGGCACTACGAAGAGAACGTCGGCGCCCTTCTTGTTGACGGGAATCTCGACCTCGACGCCGGTCAAGTCCTTGAAGTCGTCGGCGGCAAAGTCCATGCTGTCCTTGAATCCGTGTGGTTGTATTCCCAGGTGGTTTCCGGTACGGAAACAGTTGGCCACCGGA
>CBDVDJ010000033.1:0-11669 GCA_965372695.1 uncultured bacterium | reverse complement strand
ACCTCCGGCCCAGAGCGCCGATATCACGGTGTCGTCGCGTTCGTTCGAGTACGTGCTTACGGCGCAGATGATGAACGCGGCGAGTAGCGCCGCGGCAATGGCGCCGTGCAGAGGATGCAGCCACTGCCAGTCGTACACGACTCGGAGGTAATAGGCCGCCCCCATGCCACCGAGCACGGTGTGGGCGAGGCTGCCGGCGATGAGTGTAATCCGCCGTGTCACGACGTAAGTGCCCACCACGCCGCACGCCACACTGGCCAGCAGGCCGGCGACGAGCGCGTTTCTCAGAAAGGAATGCGCCGCGACTGCATCGAAAAACTCCATCAATGCGGCTCCTCTAATCGTGGGAATGGTGGCCGTGGTCGACGATTCGCATCTCCAGGCCGCCGTACAGCATCGAGATGACCTCGTGGCCCACTTCCGATACCGGGTGCAGAACTGCCTTGCGGTTGACACACACGACCTTGCTGACGTACTTCGAAACGAAACCGACGTCGTGCGAGACGACGACGACGGTGAGGGTTTCATTCAATCTGTGGAGCAGCTCGTACAGTCCGTCCTGGATCGAAGGATCGAGATTCGCCGTGGGTTCGTCGAGCAGCAGCAGCTCCGGGTCCGACGCGAGCGCCCGTGCGATGAGGAGCCTCTGGCGTTGTCCGCCCGAAAGGTCCGAGAACGGCCGGTCACGCAGATCGATCAGCCCGACCGAGTCGAGCGCGCTGGCAGCCGCATCCCGGTCGGATTGGCGGTATCCGCCGATTTGCCATCCGCCCGACAATCGCGCGAGCAGGACGACGTCGCCCACCGTTACCGGAAACTGCGGGTCCAGCCGCGGGTGTTGAGGCATGTAACCGATTCTGTTTCGCGCCGCCACCGGCTTATGCCCGAAGATCGACACAGACCCCGTTTGAGGATCCAGGAGCCCGAGTATGAGCTCGAGCATGGTGGTTTTGCCGCCTCCGTTGGGGCCGATAATGGCGGCGAATTCACCTTCGGCGATGGCAAAATTGATATCCTCGAGTACCGGCGTTGCGCCGTACGAGAACGTCACTCCGTCGAATCTTATGGCCACTCTTTCGGTCATGATCGGGTCATCTTATCACAATTACTGTCTATCCGTTGGCCGGATCCCGGACGGCACAGCCTGGAGCGCCGAGAGGATACGTCCGGCAATCCTGCGCATGTTTTCCGGGTAGTCCGGCGCCATCGGGTCGAGATTTACAACGGTAGCGCCGATCGAGGTCGCGACGGCGCTGGCTGTGGCCGACGAAAATTGCGGTTGGACGAATATGGCTTTTACGCCTCGTTTGCGCGCCATATCCATCACGTCGGCGAGGTGTTTCGATCCGGGCATGATACCGCCCGCCTCGATGGCGACCTGCTTCAATTCGAAAGCGTCGGCAAAGTACCCGTACGCGGGGTGGAAAACGACGAACTCGCGCCCCCGCACCGGCGCGAGCAGCTCGGCCAGTTCGGCCGCCAGGAGGTCGAGGTCGGCGTTGAGCGCCCTGAGGTTGCCGGCCAGAAAGGGTTCGAGGCCGGGTTCGATTGCAGCGAGCGCGTTATAGATGTTGTGCGCCATCGCGCGCGCCCTCGCCGGATCGAGCCAGACATGTGGATCGGTCGCCCCATGGCCGTGATCCCGGCGGGACGATTCGAATTCGATCAGTTCGATGCCCTCGCGGGTATCGACGACTCTCACGGCGGGCATGGATCCCGGCAAACGGGGGACGAGAGTCCGTTCCATCGGGACGCCGACGGTAAAAAATACCTTCGACCCGGCAAGCGCCGCCATCTGACGAGCTGTGGGCTCATAGGTGGCGGGCGATTGATCCGACGCGACGAGCACGCGGACTTCGAATTCGCCGGCGCCGATCCGTTCGACGAAATACCTGAGGGGCTCGATGCTGACGAAGACCAGGGGCTCGCCGGACCGTGCGGCATCGCCGCCACCACCGCAACCACCGCCCGCGGCGGCGATCAGCGCGATCAAAAGTATGATTGTGGATTTGCCCATCGTGATCACACCCGTGCGTGGTCAGGTTTACAGGTAATGTAACTGACTCCGACGGTCACCACGAGGGCGATGAGGAAACTCGCCAGCTTGAGATCCAGCGCGTCGTAGAGCGCCGGCGTGTTCTTCCATACGATATTGCTGACGGTGCCGCTGAGCATGCCCGCGATGGCGCCGGCCGCCGTCGTCTTCTTCCACCGCAGCGATAGCAGGAGGGGTGGTCCGAACGACGCCCCCAGCCCCGACCAGGCATACGACACGAGGTCGAATATCAAATCCTCGTTTCGAAACGCGAGGACGAGCGCCACGGCTGCGACCAGCGCGGTCGCCAGCCGGCTCAGGAGGATGAGTAACCGGGGGCTGGACTTCGCCTTCATCAACTTGACGTATACGTCTTCGACGATCGACGAAGTCACGACAATCAACTGCGAGTCGGCCGTCGACATCATGGCGGCAATCGCTCCGGCGAGCATCAGGCCGGCGATCCAGCCGGGCAGCAGATAGCGGGCCAGCAGCGGCATCACCTGCTCCTGGTCGGCGATTCCGCCCTCCAACACGCCGGCGCCGACAATTCCCACCATGGCGGCGCCCCAGTACGCGATCAGCACCCAGATCATCGCGATCATCGTGCCGCGCCGGAGCTGTCCCGGCAACCGTATCGCCATGTAGCGGGTCAGCAGGTGCGGCTGTCCGAGGTATCCCAGGCCCCAGGCGAGGCTGCCCAGCATCACTCCAAAAACGAAAGCGGCGCCGGTCTGGCCGGCGTTCATCGCGAGGAAATCACCGCCCATGGGACGCAGTTTCTCGATCAGCTCGACGGGTCCGCCGAGCTTGATGATGCCGAGGATGGGCAGAATGAACGCGACGACGGCCATCATGATTCCCTGGACGACGTCCGTCCACACGACGGCGAGAAAACCGCCGAGTAACGTATAGAGCATGACGATAATCGCCGTAATGGCGATTCCCCAGGCGGGGTCGAGGTCGAAGGCCGCGTTGAGGAGTTTTCCGCCGCCCACAAATTGCGCGGCGACGTAGATCGTGTAGAAAAAGATGATGATCAACATCGAGATAACGCGGATCGTGCGGCTCTTGTCGCCGAACCGGGCCGCGAAGTAGTCGGGAATGGTGAGCGCTCCGTATTTTTCCGTCTGGCGGCGGAGTGGTTCGGCTATAAACACCCATGAGAAGAAAATCCCGAATGCGATACCGATCACGGACCAGAACGACGTGAACCCGGTGGCGTAGGCGGCTCCGGGGAGGCCGAGGAGAAACCACGAACTCTCGCCGCTGGCGCGCTCCGAGATCGCCGCGGCGAGCGGACCGATGGTGCGGCCGCCGAGGACGAAGTCGTCGAGCTTTTTCATTCGCCGCGCGGCGGCGATACCGATGACGATCAGCACGACGAGGTAAATGAAAATCCCGACGAGGAGGGAGTAATCGAAGCCGCCCTGGGTGACTGCGTCCATCAATCACCGTTCCCGTTCCGGTGCCGGCGGTAGTTCCACACGGTCAGCACGAGCAGGACGACCCAGGCTCCCCCGACTATCAGTATCGTGTGAAGCGGCAACATGCCTCCCTGCTGAAAAAGAGGGGTCTCCCGGCAAAAAAAGAGGGGTCTCCCGGCAAAAAAAGAGGGCGATCACAACCGCGGCGTCGGCGCGGTTGTGATCGCCCTCGGGAAACTCTGAGCTAAAACCCCTTGGCGATCACCGGCGCGAACACCAGCGAGACGACCGCCATCAGCTTGATCAGGATGTTCATCGACGGGCCCGACGTGTCCTTGAACGGGTCGCCCACGGTGTCGCCCACCACGGCCGCCTTGTGGGCGTCGCTGCCCTTGCCGCCGTGCGCGCCTGATTCGATATACTTTTTGGCGTTATCCCACGCGCCTCCGCCGTTGGACATCATTACGCCGAGCAGCACTCCCGTCGCCGTAGCGCCCGCCAGGAAGCCGCCGAGGGCCTCGGGACCCATCAGGAAGCCGACGATCAGGGGAGCGGTAATGGCCAGGATCCCCGGGAGGATCATCTCGCGCAGGGCACTCTTGGTGACGATGTCGATGCAGGTTTCGACGTCCGGCTCCGCCGTTCCTTCCAGCAGTCCCTTGATTTCGCGGAACTGCCTGCGGATTTCCTGGACCATCTTGTTGGCCGCGCGGCCAACCGCTTCCATAGTGAGCGCGGCGATCAGGAACGGCATCATCGAGCCGAGCAGGAGGCCGATGACGGTGATGGGGCGGGTCAGGTTGATAGAATCCAGGCCCACCGTCCGCTGGTAGGCGGAGAACAGAGCGAGAGCAGTGAGCGCCGCCGAGCCGATGGCGAAACCCTTGCCGATAGCCGCCGTGGTGTTGCCCAGTGCGTCGAGCTTGTCGGTAATCTCGCGGATCTCGGGCCCGGCCTTGCTCATTTCGGCGATACCGCCCGCGTTGTCGGCGATGGGGCCGTAGGAGTCGGTGGCCATGACGATGCCGATGGTGGACAGCATGCCGACACCGGCGATGCCGATACCGTAGAGGCCGTTCATTTCAAAGGCGACCCAGATGGCGGCCGCAATTGTCATCACGGGCAGGATAGAGCTCTTGAATCCGACGGCGAGCCCGGTGATGATGTTGGTCGCCGCGCCCGATTCGCTCGCTTCGGCGATCCTCTTGACCGGCTTGCCCGCCGTGAAGTACTCGGTTTCGCGGGCGATGAGAATGCCGCACATCAAGCCCGTGAGAATCGCCCAGAAAGTTTTGGAGTCACCGGTCAGATTCTGGATGAGAAACCAGGCGCCGACGAGGAATATCACGGCGGAAGTGTATGTCGACATGTTGAGCGCCGTGTGGGGTTCCATTTTTTTGAACAGGTTGATCGACCAGATACCCAGCACGGAGGCAACCAGTCCGATGGTGATCAAAAAGAGCGGCAGCGCCATCCAGGCGAGCGGTTCGGCGAACGTGGCCGCCGCGATGGCCATCGTTGCCACCACCGAGCCGACGTAGGACTCGAACAGGTCGGCTCCCATGCCGGCCGTGTCACCGACGTTGTCGCCGACGTTATCGGCGATCACGCCGGGGTTACGCGGGTCGTCTTCGGGGATTCCCGCCTCGAGCTTTCCGACCAGGTCGGCGCCGACGTCGGCGCTCTTGGTGTAGATACCGCCACCGACGCGCGCGAACAGCGCGATCGACGAGGCGCCCATCGCGAAGCCATTAATGATCAACGGCGCGCCTTGCGGGTCGGATTTCGTAAAAATAAAGAAGATCCCGAGGCCGATCACGCCCAGGGAGGCGACGGTGAGTCCCATGACCGATCCGCCGGTAAAGGAAACGGACAGGGCGAGGGAAATGCCTCCGTCTTTGGCGGCCTGGCAGGCGCGGGAAGCCGTGCGCGTTGCCGCCTGCATGCCGATCACGCCGGCGAGCATCGAACAGAGCGCGCCAACGAGGTAGGCGATGGCGGTCCACATGCTGAGTAATAACCAGAGCGCGACGAACACGATGACCATAAAGACAGCAATTATTGAGTATTCCCGCTTCAGGAATGTCATTGCGCCGACGTAGATCTGGTCGGCAATCTTCTGCATGACTTCGTTACCCGGCGGGTAACGTTTGATCGCGAAGAAATTGATTCCCGCGATGACCATGCCGAGCGCGCCGACCCACGGGGCGACGTTGATCAGGGTATCCAACATGAAACAGGCCTCCTCGAGGAAGTCTACCGCTCCGGCGGGCGTGCCTCACCCCTCCAGAGAAGGGCGCCGTTCTTCCAACTGTTTGAAATTACAAAGTTTGGACGGTATGGAGCGTCGTTTGAAGGTGATAACATTTGTCTTTCTCCGGGCTTTCGGCCCGGAATTATTAAGGGGGAGTCTACCGTTAGTGGAGTGCCTGGTCAAGTAGGAAAGGCAGGCGGACGCGCTAAAAAGCGTCGCTATAACTATCAGGTGATAAATGACTTGCGGCCTGCCGCGGGGCAGGCCGCAAGTCTGAACCAACGAGGATCGGATTCGAGGGGACTACGACTTTTTGGCTTCCAGATTGATTTCGATCTTCACGTCGTCTCCGACCACGAGCCCTCCGTTGTCCATGGTCTTGCTCCAGTTCACACCGAAGTCCTTGCGGTTGATCTTGAAGTCGAGCTCGATACCCATGACGACCTGTCCCCAGGGGTTGGTGATGGGACCGTTGAGCTGGAAGGGAAGCTCGACTTCTTTGGACACGCCGCGAATGGTCAACGTGCCGGCGGCAATGTAGCCGTCGCCTTTCTTGCTGATCTTGCTGCTCTTGAACGTGATCACGGGGAACTTGGCCGCGTCGAAGAAGTCGGGGCTGCGGAGGTGTTCGTCGCGCTTTTCGTCCCTGGTATTGACGCTGGCGACGTCGATCGAAACGTCGACCGACGACTGATCGAGGTTTTCCGGATTGAACATGATCACGGCCTCAAATATGTCGAACGTTCCCTTGACGTTGGTGATAACCATATGCTTGACCGAAAACTCGATCGAAGAGTGCGCAGGGTCCGACGTGTACTCGTCGGCGGGGGCCGCCATGACGGCGGATGCGACCAGAACCACGACCGCTGCCAGAATCGTAAAGTACCGTTTGCTATTCACAATAAATCCTCCCGAGTGATGAACCTGATGAGACCAGCGGCCAACATTGTGGCCGGCCTTGAATCAGCCTCAAATTAGTTTAACATTGAACAATTATTCCAGTCGAAGCAAGCGATTATTCCTTACGGCGGGATTTTTTCCAGGTGGGCAAGTATCTTGTGGCTCGCTCCGGGGATGGGGAGGTCGTGGATTTCTGCGAGCCGGATCCACCGGTAGTCCACCGGACCATCGAGAACCACGTCGCCGCCCCGGTACCGGCAGCGGAACACGTCCAGTTCGACCTTGAAGTGGGTATATCCGTGGGACACGCGCGCCACGTGCCCGACGACCTCGACGTCGAGCCCCGTTTCTTCCCGAACTTCGCGGGCGCAGGCGTCCCCGGCCGATTCACCTTCTTCGATCTTGCCGCCGGGGAACTCCCAGAGCCCGCCCAGGAGGCCCTCCGGTTTGCGGCGGGTAACCAGTATGCGATCGCCGTTCTCGATGACGCCCACAGCGACGTGCTGTGTCGGTCGGGGACGTCGCTTGTCGCGTACGGGCAGTACCCTCTGCCTGCCGGTGGTGTAGGCGGCGCAGCCGCTGGAAACCGGGCAGGCGGCGCAGTCGGGAGCCGCCGGCCTGCACACCAGTGCGCCGAGCTCCATCACCGCCTGGTTGAAGGTCCCGGGGTCACCGCGCTCGAGCAGACGATCGGCCGCTTCCTGGAATTCACGTTGCCCGGCCGGCCGGTTTACCGGAGTATCGATCTCGAACAGCCTTGCCAGCACGCGTTTGACGTTGCCGTCGACGACGGCAAGCGGCGCGTCGAATGCAATGCTCTGAACGGCGGCGCAGATGTAGTCCCCGACGCCGGGCAGCGCCCGGAAAGCGACCGGTTCATCCGGAACCCGGCCCTGGTATCGATCGCACACTTCGACCGCCGCCCGGTGGAGGTTGCGGGCGCGGGCGTAGTAGCCGAGTCCTTCCCATGATTTCAGGACGCGCTCCTGAGAGGCCGCTGCCAGCGTCGAGACGTAAGGAAATTCGTCGAGAAACGACGTATAGTAAGGAATAGCCGTCGAGACCTGTGTCTGCTGGAGCATGACCTCGGAAACCCATATTTTGTACGGGTCACGGGTTTCGCGCCAGGGCAGGGCTCGCCGGTTGACGGCGAACCAGGCAGAGAGGCTCCGACGTAATGAATCGAGTTTTGTATTTTTCATGAGGATGTGGACCGGATGATAAAACGTCACGCCCGAAACTCAAAATCAATTTCGATCGCCAGATCCCCACACCGATCAGCGGACGGCGCGGTCTTTTTTCTTCTGTTATTCGTATTCGCGGTCGCCGTCGTTCTGGGCGGCTGCAGTTTTACGGATGTCAACGACGAAGAGACGACGCCGGAAACCGTCGTGCTGGTCGACCAGACCGGCATGGAGTGGGACATCACCACCGCCATCTGGAAATACGGCTTTGAAGTCGCGAGATTCGAATTCGGGCTCGGCCCGCGCGCCATACAGCCGATCCTGGAACCCGAAATGTTATCACCGGGAGACCGGAATTACCCTCCCAACGACGCGACATTCCCCGTCATCGGCGTGGCGATCAACGGTGACGTTCGCGCCTACGGGAAGTTCGACATCATACAGAACGAGGTGGTGGACGAGTACATCGGCGGAACGCCGGTGGCCGTTGCCTACTGACCCCTCGTCGACCTGGCTGCCGTGTACAGCCGCGAAATCGACGGGGATGTTCTGACGATCAGCGCTTCGGGCTGGACCTACGACCGGTTGTTCGTGCTCTACGACTACGAGACAGGGAGCATCTGGTACGAGCTTCCCGGTACCAGTGCGCTCACCTGCATAGCGGGAACGTACGAGGGCCGCGAGCTTTCGGGAGTCGTGTCTGTGTTCGAACCGTGGAACCAGTGGAAATCCGCGTTTCCGGAGACCAAACTGCTCAAGAGCAGGGTCAGCCGCCCGCAGTAGCGCTCTGGCAGCGTTCTGCAGCAGCGGCGCCGGGAACCCGCGCCACTGTCACTGTCTACAAGAGGAACTCGTTCAGGTATCGGAAGTTATCCGTGAGGCGTCCGCCGTGGACGATGATGGCTTTGCGGAACGGATCGGGAACGTCGAGCCGTTCGATGGGGACGGTGAAATCGGTCCGCGCGAGAGCCGGTATAAAGGTAAGCAGCGCCCCGCCGAACGACTCCGAAGATTCCCGGGGCAGTTCCGCCGCCAGGGTGGGTACGGAGAGGACGACAGGTCCTTCGCCCGAGAATCCGTCCGGAGTGTCTCCCGTCGCCGGGTCGAAGACGTAAACCGGGCTTTCCTGCGTGGTGTGACGAACCGTGACCTCGATCGAGCCCCCGATATCACAAGAAATATCTGCAATCACCTTCAGCCTCCGCCGGTCGACCCCGGCGTACAGCCCCGTCACGTGGTCGCGCGTCACCAGCCTTGGGTATCGGGGCGACCAGTAAATCCCGTTTACCACGAGGGTGAGGTAGGGAAGATACTCGTGGAGCCTGCTCCGGTACATCGAGGGTCTTGCGTCGAATTCGCCGGCGCTGAACGGCGTATCCGGGTCCAGAGGTTCAAACAAATCCCGCTTTTTAAAATCGACTCCGTACACCGCGTTGCTCGAATAGGAACCTGAAGACGCGAGCGTCGGCAGGTCGTCGGGTCTCAGGGAGACCGACGGCAGCAGATCGAACAGTTCGCGCGCGGCTTCCTTGACGTGGCCAGTGCCCGTGAATGCGCACGTCAACGGGGCGATTGCTTCCGGCAGCCCCTCCTCCCGTATCCTGTGCCCGACGGCGGCCAGGGCCCGGCGGGCTTCCTCGAGGCTCTGGTACCCGGAGGCTTGTTCCAGCGCCGAGAAGGGATTGTCGATTTTTTCGTGGTCGAGGCGCTTTCCCAGTGCCCACAGGCAGTCCACGAGACCCGCGTAGCCGGCGTAATCGCCGAAATAGACGACCCGCCCGCCGGCGCTGTCCGTCACCAGCTCGTAATCGAGGAGCGTGCACCCGGCGTCGACGAGGCCGCGCAGTACGGGCAGGTTGTACCGCTGCGCCTTGACCGTGTGGGAAAAGAAGCAGTAGACGGCGCCCGGCGTGATGCGCTCCAGCGGCACATGGTTGACGCCGAACAGGACGTTGCAGTCGGTGAGGTCGTCCGAAACGGTGGCACCCGCCGCTGTGTAATCTTCGTCGGCAAAAATGCGGGAACCGGAAGGCTGGACCACGATCCGGATATCGTGGTCGCGGCGCAGTCGTGCCGCCTGTGCCGGAGTCAGCGGCGCGCGCTTTTCCGTTGCGTCGGCGCTTTCGCGGCTGATGCCGATGACATTCTTCATGTAACAAGTTGCCTTTACCGGCCGCTTACGACCGGAATACGGTGCTCTCCCGCTTGAACCAGAGTGACGCTCCCCACAGACTCAATACGGCGTAAGCCGAGAGGGACAGGTATACGAGGGCCAGGTTGCCGCCCGTCATCGTGCCGGCGATGATTTCCTTTGTGGCCAGCGATACGTTGAGGACCGGTATCAGAGCTGTCGTCGGGTTCATAGTCATGCCCGGCACCATCCCGATGGCCGCCGGGATGATGACGGCGATGTTGAGAGGCGTAATGAGGCTCTGCGCCTCCTTGAATGACCGTGCCGAAAGCGAAATGGAGAGGAGTAAACCGGCGAAGAACACGGTGAGGGGCAATAACAGGCTGAAGATCGTCAGAATCGTTTCGGCGCCGAGGATCTTGACAATCACCTCGAAGATCTCCGGCGGGAGTTCGTTCGACTGGCGCAGGCCCACGTACAGACCTACCATCGATACCACCGCCGAGACCAGACCCGTGAGCACGATGACGCCGAATTTCCCCAGCAGTATTTCGAAGCGGTTGACGGGCGCGGTGAGAAGCGTTTCCATCGTGCCGCGCTCTTTTTCGCCGGCGCCGAGGTCGATGGCGGGATACATCGCTCCCATGAAACAGAACAGGATGAAAATGTAGGGCAAAAACCCGCCGACCTGACTCCCGAACCGCTCCTCCACCGAGGCAATGTTGTGGCTCTTGAGGTCGATCCCGTCGACGACGGCGTCGTCGAGTTCGAGGCGTTCGAATCGTGCCTTCAGGATTTCTTTCTCGTAGTCGTCGATGATGCTCTTCAACCTGTTGCGAACGATGCGCTGGTCGTCGGTCGATTTGTAGTAGAAATCGATCCGTCCCGGTTCGAGGTCGAAGATGTTCGCGTCGAAATCCCCTCCGATCACGAACGCACCGTCGAGTCTGTCCCCGGAAATAAAGGCCTGTATGCTGTCGGCAGGCACCCCCGTCACGACGACCAGGTCTTCCTTGCCGCCCAGGATCTCGGCGAGGCGCGACGCGTTGCCGTTGTCGAAGAGGGCAACCCGCAGCATTTTCTGCTCGGCCTTCTTCATCTGCCTCTCCTGCACCGTAAACATGATTTTGAACAGTATGGGGAACAGGAGCAGCGGGATGACAATCATGAATACGAGGGTGCGGCGGTCGCGGATCGTATCGATCAGTTCTTTTTTGAATACCGTTATGACTGTTTTCATGCGACTACGCCGCCTCCACGATGCGTATGAACTCGTCCTCGAGCGATTCGGCCTGCATCTGGCCCTCGAAGTCGGCGTACGTGCCGCAGTAGAGCAGCCTGCCCCTGTGGATGATGGCGAGGTCGTCGCTGAGCTGGCTGACTTCACCCATGCGGTGGGTGGAAAACACTACCGTCTTGCCCCGGTCTTTCGCGCCGCGGATCAACTCGACGATTCCCCGGGACGCCACGACGTCGAGTCCCGCTGTCGCCTCGTCGAACACCATCACGGAGGGGTCGTGGATGATGGTGCGGGCGATCGAGACTTTCTGCTTCATTCCGGTCGACATCTTGGCGATTCGCTGGTTGGCGAAATCGTGCATGTCGAGCAAAGTGAAAATCTCGTCTTTGCGGCGATTGAAGTCGTCGCGGCGGATGCCGTGCAGGTCGGCATAGTATTTGACAAGTTCGTTGGCCGTCAGGCGATGGTACAGTTTTGTACTGCCGGTGAGAAACCCGA
>CBDVDJ010000032.1:0-12014 GCA_965372695.1 uncultured bacterium | reverse complement strand
GGGCGGCGAAAAGACCGCGGCCAAGGTGACCAGAGATCTCGACAAGTTCTGGAAATTTCAGACCAAGAGCGTTTCCGAAATGATCGCGGGCCTGGGTGACTCGGAGAAGAAACAGCAGCAGACCCTGACCGAACTCAAGAAGCAGATGGACAAGACGCTCGGAGAATGGAAGCCCGATATCGACATGAAAGCCGTCGAAGACATCAAGACCGGAGTAGACAAGCTGCGGGAAGCGATCGAATCGCGCGAAGACGGCATTGAGAACTTCTCGACGACCGTCTCCGAGCTGGTCCTCAACATCGACGACTCGCTCAAGGCGCTGCAGGAGAAGAATGAAATGCTCGCCGGCCGTATCGAAAAGCTCGAAGGGTCAATGCCCCAGTTCGACACATCGATCGACAAACTGGGATCGATGCTCGTGGGCAAGCTCGACAAAGCCGGAAACAACGACGTCTCCGGAGAAATCAAGTCGCTCGACAAGCGCTTTAACGGTCAGTTCGAAGACGTCAAACACGCCCACGACCTCATGGCGAAGAATCTCGAAGACTGGAAGAAAGACATGGACAAGCAGGCGCGGGAATCCGGAAACAGCCAGGACAAGTGGACGAAGAAATTCGAACGAATCGAAAAGAACCAGACCGAAGTGATGGATCTGCTCCAGAAGTCCAGAGTGCGGGTCGAAGACTCCTCTTCCCGGCACCAGAAGAAAGAAGCCAAGAAGTTCAACAACCTCGGCGTGACCAGCTTTCACAACGGCGAATTCGAACTGGCGCGCGAGCAGTTCCTCGAAGCCGTTGAACTCGACCCCAGATTTGCCGAGTCGTGGAACAACCTCGGTCTCGTCTATACCGAGATGAAGGACGACGACGGCGCCAGGGAAGCGTTCAGCAAGGCGATCGATATCAACCCCGACCTCCCGGCGGCGTACAACAACCTCGGATACATCTACTACAAGCAGGACGACTTCGACAAAGCCGTTGAGATGTACCAGGAAGCGATCGAACGCAACTCGGACAACAGTTCCGCACACACCAATCTTGGCAACGCGTACTTCAAACTGGACAAACGCGAAGAAGCCAGGAGTGCCTGGGAGCGGGCGTTGGAAATCGATCCAGGTAACGAAAAAGCCAGTCGGAATCTGAGCCGACTGGAACAGGATTAGTCCCCCGGGGCGGCCTCGGCCGCCCCTTTTTTTGCTACGGGGCCGGAGCAGCCGGAGCGGCCGGAGCGGCCGGAGGAGCCGGCTTCTCGCCGTTCCTCACAACTTCCTTTGCCTGGGGCCCCTTGGGACTCTCCGCTACTTCGTATTCGACGACCTCGCCTTCGGCAAGTGTCCGGTAACCCTCTTCTTTGATCTCGGAGTAGTGCACGAAAACGTCTTGACCGCCTTCGTCCTGAAGGATGAAGCCATACCCCTTGTTCTCATTGAACCACTTAACTTTACCAGATTGACGCAAAGCTCTGGTCCCCCTTTCGGGCACAAAAAATCACCCTGTGCGCCGACGCCAGAGTGAACTTTCATGCAATCAAACAGCTGAAAATACTACCGCAGAACGCGACACCCGAAAACAAATGATGAGCTATTATATCATACCGTGACGAGTAACGTCAAGTAACAATGCGGGAATATACGCATTCCCACGCCACAATCAGGCACTCGAGGTAACAACACACGCTCCCGTTCCACTCCGCGACCCTGTTCTACTTTTGCAAACACCCACGAGTGCGCGCCGCGAATCGCCCGACACCCGTCGCCCTACCCGCTTGAAATATCATCACATACACGAGTGCGCGCGCACAGCACGGCGCGACCGCTGGCATAGAAATTGCCCTTTGTGACACGGGAACTGGAGTATCCAACGCGACATAGTTACCGTGGAAAGCGAGCGAACCGAGCCGTGAGAATCGTACTTCCGTATATCAACGTCGTCGACCAGCAAGACGATTTCAGCAAGGCAAAACTCAACGGTTGCCTCAACGAGTACCTGGCGGCCAGCGAGACCCGGCCGTGTTACCTCGAGTTGCACGACGGGACCAGGCAACTCTTCCTGTTCTTCCGCGAGGGCCAGATTTACGCGGCCGGAAACATCCAGGATTACCAGTTCCAGGAAACGACGATCAGGGAGTTTCTCCTCGCCGCGGGCGGCATGAACTTTCCGCAGCTGACCTGCTACGAACTCAGCAGCAAGATGCTCCATTCCATATTGATATTGTTCCAGAAGAAGCACGCGCTGCGCGTCGCAACGACCCTCGTCGACCTCGACGAGTTACTCGACAAGATCGAGGCGGAGGGCAAGAGCTGCATCCTCAACGCGTCGCACGAGAATTTCGCAGTGATACTCCGCTACGAAAAAGGCGTTGTCGAAGCGCTTTTTCACGAACAGTCGTCCCCGACCCCGCGCGAAGCATCGTTCCGCGAGGAGTTCCTCGTCAAGATCTACACGATTACGGCAGAGAAGCAGCTCACCATCAGCCTGTACGAAGACCTGCTCGTCACGTATGCATCCGACGCCAAAACCGTCGACGATTCCTTCGACGGCAACTTCGAAGACCTGTACCTGGCAAAGCCACCGATAGTCACCCTCCAGTTCAAGGACAAGGAAATCGACCACTGGGTGTTTGATCGCCCGCAGTTCAAGATCGGCCGTACGCCCGACAACGACATCGTAATCGACAACCTCGCCGTCTCCCGCTTGCACGCCGTACTGGAAGAGGAAAAGGGCAATTACTACGTACGCGACTGCGACAGCCTCAACGGAACACTGCTGAACAACCAGAAAGTTGGACGCGCGCGACTCGAAAACGGAGACGAAGTTTGCATCGGAAAGCACACGATCGCCTTCCGCCGCCAGGGCGGACAGGCCGTCCCCGTCGGCGAAACGATACAGGGATTCGACCAGACAATGATTATCAACACCGCCGCCGGCGCCGTGCACACCCCCCAGGACCACCCCCAGGTTATCGGCGGTCCCGGCCACTCGAAGGCACCCCGGTTGATCATCAAGACGGAGTACGGCGACCGGGTCGTCGAACTAAAAAACGAAAGTCTCTCCATCGGCAGCGACCTCGAGTCCGACGTAATCGTCGAGGGCATGTTCGTCGCGAAAAAACACGCGGAGATCGTTCGCGAAAAGAACAGGGTAGTGCTGCGTCACCTCCACGGCCTCCGCAAAGTTTCGGTAAGCGGCAAAGCGGTGCGCGAGGTAGAACTCAAAAACAACGACGAGATCAAGATAGCCAAAGAAGAATTCATCTTTCAGGAGTAACAATGCGGTATCTTTTGATTTCCGATATCCACAGCAATCTGGAAGCACTGGAAGCATCGCTGGAAGCGGCAGAACGACTCGAGCCGTACCAGTTGATGTGCCTCGGCGACGTGATGGGCTACGGGGCCGATCCCGCCGCCTGCCTCGACCTGGTCGGCGAGCAGGCCAATCTCATCCTGGCCGGCAATCACGACCTCGCCGTCGCCGGCGTCATTTCCTACGAGGGGTTCAACCCGATCGCCAGACAATCGATCGACTGGACCCACAATGTGCTGAGCCCCGAAGACCGCGAGCTGCTCTCCAACCTCCCGCTGCAATATGTCGACGGCGACTACTGCTTTACCCACGCCTCGCCGATCGATCCGATGAAGTTCGCGTATATCCGGGCCCTCGAAGACGTGGCGGAGGTTTTCAACCACATCGGTCAGAAATTCTGCTTTGTCGGCCACACGCACCTCCCCGTGCTGGTGCGCATGAATGAAAAGACCGGCAAAATCGAGGTCGTCCGGGAAACCAAGATCTACGTAGAAGACCGCTATCGCTATTTCGTCAATGTCGGAAGCCTCGGACAACCGCGTGACAACAACCCCGACGCATGCATGGTTCTGCTCGATGAGGACGATGGCTCTATCGAATTCCTGCGCGTACCGTATGACATCGCCGCGTCGCAGGAAAAGATACTGTCCGAAGGACTACCATCGTACCTGGCGGAACGGCTGTCCCTGGCGAGGTAGGAAACCCGTGGACTCAAAGAAATACAAGGTCATACAGACGGTTGCGTCGGGCGGTACCGCGGTCATGTTCAAGGCCGTGCAGACGTCGCTCGACCGCGTTGTTGCCGTCAAGCGGTTGCACCAGCACCTCACCAACGACGAAAACTTCACCAACCGGTTTATCCTCGAAGCCAAAGCGGCCGCGTCGCTCGACCACGAGAATATCGTCCACGTCATCGACTTCGGACGCGAGGGCGACAACTACCAACTGGTGATGGAGTATGTGGAAGGAGAAAGCCTCAGCGAGATCCTCGAGCGCTGGCGGCCGATCAAGTACGACCTCGCCCTCGCCATCGTCCGGCAGATATGCCTCGGTCTCGACCACGCCCACGCCAAAGGCATCGTCCACCGTGACATCAAACCGGGCAACATCATGCTCACTCCGTTCGGGCGCGCCAAGATCACCGATTTCGGGCTCGCCAAACTGACACAGGCCAACACGTCACAGACGGCGGCCAATTCGATACTCGGCACGCCGCTGTACATGTCGCCAGAGCAGGCATTCGGAGAGAGCGTCGATAACCGCAGCGACCTGTTCTCGCTGGGCACGCTTCTCTACGAACTCGTGACGGGCAAGCAGCCCTTTTCCAGCGAAAACTACATGGGCGTGATACAGAACATCATTAACAAGAACATCCCCGGGGTCCAGGAGATCAATAACGAGATACCCGACGAAGTCGCCGCGATCGTCGACACCGCCCTGGCCAAGAGCCGCGAAGACCGTTTCCAGACAGCGACGGAGTTTCGCGAGGCGATCGAGTCGTTCCTCGGACACGAACGGCTCAACCAGGCCACGGCGAACCTCAAAATACTGCTCGAAAAATCCGGCACGACGCAGATACTGCCCAGCGCACCTTTCAATCGGCCGCGCCGGAAGAAATCGTCCGGAAAAGGCGCAGCGGCGCTCGCCGTATTTACCCTGGTGGCAGCCGCCAGCGTGGCGGTCGTCTTCAAACCGGAACTGCTCGACTACGTCCGTACGCCAGAGCAGACGCAGCCGGCAGGACGCGTGCAAGAATCGACGATCGGGGGTTCCGAGGCCTTTCCGTTCGACGTCGCCGACCTTATCGGAGAAGAACAAGCGTCTGACAGCGCCGACGTCGCCGCTCCAACCGAAACGGGCAGAGCTCACACACCGCTCCAGATGTCCGGAAACATGACGGGCGCATTCACGCCGCCTCCGGGAAGCAACAGCTCCCCCAACGTGGAACCGACGGTCCAGAAAAAATCCGCCGCTCCCCCGAAGACACCCGAAAGACTGGGATACCTCGACATTGACGCCCGGCCCGGCGCCGAGATTTATATAGACGGAATCTACCAGGGCGATACGCCGCCAGGGATGAAACTCACGTTGAAGGCGGGCAAACACAGGATCGAGTGCCGCCATCCGAGGTACGAGAACTACAAAGAGGTGTTGAAAATCGTCAACGGCGAATTGTCGCGGCGAAGCATCACCCTGCGAAAACTCAGGGGAACGGTGAGCCTCACCACCCAGGAGGGCGCCGAGGTTTATGTCGACGGCAAACTCGTCGGGATCACTCCGATGCGCAAGCCCATCGAGCTCGATTCGGGGCCACACATGATCACGCTGAAGAAGTCGGGTTACTTCACCTGGAGTTCGGAAGTCACGGTGGAGTCCAAAAAATCGCTGCCGCTCAAGATTACACTCAGTCCCCGCTACTGATCCCCCCGGCGCCCGCACCGATTATCTCCCGCGCGCGAGTGGCGACCCGCTCCGGCGTCAAATCCGCCAGCCGTCCCCCGGGCGCACGAACGATGCTCAGGCCCGGTGACCTGGGTGCCCACCGGAACGGATCCGTCGGGCCGAATACAGCCAGCGTCGTCGCACCGGCCGCGGCGGCGACGTGCATAACCCCGGTGTCGTTGCAGACGACCAGATCGGCGCGACGCAGGAGCGCGGCCACATCGCCGATTCCCCTCCCGCGCACGAGGGCGGCATCCACGTCACACGCACGAAGAAACGCAGCGACCGATTCCGCATCCCGCGGCCCTTCCACCACCACGAGCCCGACCGGCGCGGTCCGGGCTATCTCGTTGACCACCTCCGCGTGGTTCTGCGGTGGCCAGATGTTCTCCGTCTTCCCCGCCCCCGGGTGTACCGCCAGCCGCACGCTCCCCGCCCGCCAGTGCTCTTCGTCGAACTCCCTGGCCCACTTCTCGTTTTCCGCCGTGGGGACGATGACGGGGCTGAGATCGTCGGTTTCGGCGCCTATCTCCCGCAGCGGATAGAGATTGTGTTCCGTCTCGCACATCCGCGCAAGTTCGTCCTCGCCCGGCAGAGGCAGGGTGAGGTTGAGGTAGGACCCGGTGAGCGAATCACCCAGTTCGCGCGAGGTCGAACCGACCCGGTAACGGGCCCCGGACAGCACGGCCAGGGCAACGCTCGTGAAGGAGAAAGACACCGTGTGAAGGACGATCACCAGGTCGTATCGTTCGCGGCGGATATCCCTGATGAGCGGCAGCAGGCCATACGGCTTCTTTTTGTCGTAGAGATAGAGATCGTCGACGTACGGGTTGTTGACGAGAACGCCGCGGTTGAGCGTGGATGAAAGGACACCGATCCGGCTGTCCGGCCAGGCGTTTTTGATGGCTCGAAACGCCGGGATCGCGAGGATCATGTCACCCATCTGGTTGTGCTGACGGATGACGAGGATCTTGCCGAAGCGGCCGTTGCGAAAAAACTCCGGCTCCAGCGGCCGCGCCTTCAGCATGCGGGCGAGCAGCCACATGAAGCGCCACTTCGAAGAGCGTTCGAACTCCTTGATCCATGCCATCGTGATTCGACGCCGCCGCTCAACGGCCGGCGCGCTTGCTCCTGGTTTCGACTTCGGCCAGAATATTCTTGTAACTAGCGTGCCGGGAGACCGCGATCACGCCTTCCTCGACCGCCCGTTTGACCTCGCAGTCCGGCTCGTGCGAGTGCGTGCAGGGGTGGAACCGGCACCCTTGTGCGTACGGTTCGAAATCCGGGAAGCACTCCGCCAGCTCGGTCGCATCCTCGCCGGGGTATCCGAACGTCTGGATCCCGGGAGTGTCGGCCAGATAGCCGTCGCCGAACTTGTACAGCTGCGAGAAGGTCGTCGTGTGACGCCCCCGGCCCGTCTTCCCGCCGATCTCCCTCACCTTGAGGTCGAGTCCCGGATCGACGGACATCAACAGCGAACTCTTCCCCACCCCCGAGGCCCCGACAAACGCGTAAACCCCGGCCCCCAGCTCGCCGCTGAGAACGTCGACGCCGTCACCGGTCAAAGCACTCGTCTGGAGAACGGGATAACCGCACGAGCGGTAGAGCTCGGCAAAGCGGTCGGCGTCCTCCCGGTCGACCAGGTCGATCTTGTTGAGGATGACCGCCGCCGCGACACCACCCCACTGCGCCGACACCAGCACCCGGTCGACGAAATCGTAGAATATCGGAGGACCGATAAGCGTCGCGACCACGTACAACCGCTCGACGTTGGCCACGATCAGGCGCTCCTTGCCGCTCCGGGCGACGTGGCGCGACAGCCGGGAGTCCCGTGGGCGGATTTCCTCGATCGACCACGCGTCTCCCTCCTGACGGGGGGGGCGGACGTCGACCCGGTCGCCGGCCGCCAACTGGAAGCCACGGTCCTTGATCCGGTGACGGCCCCTCAGGACGCACGCCTCCACGGTACCATCAGCCCTGACCACCCACACCTCGCCGCCCGTCACCCGGACGACCAACGCTTCTTCAAGATTAGCTTGCATAGCCCCCTGAAATGGAATACGCTGAGTCAGACAGATTCGGATTTACCGCGACTCTGGAAATACCTTTCAAATTTCGGGCAATTACCACAATACGGGTTGAGAATACCCCCGAAGTCTGTTATTTTCCAGAAAGTAATTCTGACGGATGAAAGCAGTTACGTGGCCCCAAACCTCTCACGACGTCCACTCATGACTCCTCAAGAACTTGCCGGTTATTTCGATGAATCGTTGTGTATTTTCAATCTAAGCGCTGATAACAAGCGGGACGCGCTCGCCGAGATGGTCGAGGTCGTCTGCCAGCAGCGCAGCGTCAAGGATCGCGAGCTCATTCTGGAAATGCTGCTCAATCGCGAGAGCCTCGGCAGCACCGCTATCGGCAAAGGCGTCGCGTTTCCGCACGGCCGAACGCTGGCGATCCAGAATCTGTCGCTCCTTTTCGCGCGGTCTGAAAAAGGCATCGACTTCGACGCGGTCGACAAAAAGCCGACGCATCTGTTCTTTCTGATCATCGCCCCGCCGCAGGACAAGGACAACCTCTACCTGCAGGTACTCGGCCAGATGGTCGACCTCATCAAGGACGACGGCAACCGAAAAAAGTTCATCGAAGCCGGTTCATTCGAGGACATCCTGGCAATAACGGGACAAAAAAGCTGATGACAGACAAAGACGCACCCATCGACCAGGCCAAATTACTCGTAGCACTCCAGGATCTCGATCTCATGATCAAGGAGGCCGAAGACGCCGGGACTTCGGGCGAGCTCAAGGACATGGGCTTCACGCTCGACGGCGTTCCCGAGCTGCGCCTGGCCCGCGACGATCTGGCCGGCCGGATCAAACCCCAGTTGCTCAACCGCTACGAACGCGTCTCCAAGAACTACGGCCGCGCCGTGGTTCCCGTAACGGGCGACATGTGTCTCGCGTGTTTCGCCAAGATCCCGACGTCATTTCGCTCGCTGAACCAGAAGGCCAACATCCTCACCTGCGAGAGCTGCGGCCGCATCCTCTACTTTACCTAGATCGACCCTCCCCCACGGGGCGTCAACACGCCCGCTTCTCTATCGACCACCTTGCATAATCTGCCCAGTATGGTAAAATATTTTTACGGGTTAAAATAATTTACGATCCCGATATTCGTAACTTACACGGAGACAACGAGTTGGAATCACGTCCCCCTCTGGCGTTCCGGAAGAACCTCGAGCTGTTCGAGCCCGAGGTGGCCGTCGGCGAATGGCGGATCGGGGGGTACGTGGACCTGGTCAGCGAGCGCCGCTACCTGCTGTTGCGCCTGAAGTCCGATTCTACGGACGGACTCCAGTCCGGGGTCGTGGATTTTCGGGCTGAAACCGCCGTCGGACTGGCCTGTGATCGCTGCGCGCCGGTCGTCGAAGCCTCTCTCAAGAACAACCGCCTCGACATCCTGACGCCATACCTCCACTCGATCGACCCGGCGTCGCTGGGCGACGACGAGGCGGCATCGATGGTACGCACCGTTATCGAAACACTCGCGCTGTTCGAACAGTACCGCTTCGAGGCTCCGTCGGTCGGGATCGAAACGGTGGGGCGAAACGACGCGGGTGGATTCGTGCTGATGCCGAACGCTTACATACTGCCCGGCGTGCGCGGCCGCTCGAACGCCCACACCGAAGGCGTAACCGGCATCCTGCGAACACTGGCGGGTGAGGCTCCCGCGGATCGTTCGCCGTTTCGACAACTCGCCGCCAGCGTCGCGGACTCAGAAGCTTACTCTGGCGAGCTTGGGCGGATATACGAGAAACTGTTCGACGAACCACTACCCGTTCCGGCCCCGCATACGGTGTCCGGAAGCGCGGGCGAGGGGCCGCCGATCGACGTGTCGGCTCTGGTGGAAGGCCTCGACGGCGGCGCCGTGGTGGAATTGTCCGGCGGGGCGGCGTCGGGCAAGAGCCGTGTGCTCGACGCGGTATACGCGGCACTCGTTTCCGACGGCAGCCGCGAGCCCCGCTGGATCGACGAGTGGGACCTGGCCGCGATGATCCGGAAACGCCCCGGCGCCCGTGAGGACGGGCGTGGCGCTTCGGTATGGTTGCTCGACGATATTGACGACAAGCCGCTCGCACAATCCGGGCTGATCGACCGGTTGTTCGACGGTGGGCCTCAATCGCAAACCGGCAGCAGCAGCCTGGTGTACTCGCTGAATCCCGCCAACGCGCAGGACAACACTGCCGGCGCCCTGGCGGCGGCTCGAAGCCGTGCCGGCGAAAGATTCCGTTCGATTCCGCTCGAAGGAGACGGAGACGAAGATGCGAGGATACTGCGGCAGATCGGCGGGTTGATGGGAGAGCTCGGACGGCCCGCCCCCGCTGGCTCGACGGTAGCACAGGCGGTGAGCGAGCTGATGGCCGCCTTCGACCCGCAGGAGAAGCAGATTCTCGAACTGGTCTCGGTGGCCCGGTTTCCGCTTCCGCACGACATCGTGCTGTCTGTTTTCTCCGAGGCCAACGGCGAGATCCACCGCCGCATCCACCGGCTGGCGGGCCTGGGTCTGCTTCGGATCGACTACCGGCCACTACCCCCCACAGGGCAGACCGCAATCACGGTCGCCGCCAGCAGCGCCACCTTCAGGCGCCTCGTCTGCGAGAGCATCACACGGGAACGGAGGGAAAACCTGCACCGCACGGTGGCCCGGATGTCAGAGGACCGCGGCGGCGTACCGACGTTCTTTATCTTCGAACACCTCGTCGAGGGCAACGAGCGGAGGCAGGCGGCCAGGTACGGGGTGACGCTCCTCAAGGAAACCACTCGCGAGAAGCGGGCACCGTTCATGGATCGGCTGATCGCCGAATTCGTGAACGGCAGGCTTCACGAGCGGCTGTCATTCGCCAACCGCCTCTACGTGATGCACGAGTTGAGCGCGGAGCTGCTCGATGCCGGTCGCCGGGCGGAAGCCGAAGCGCTGCTGAACGAGGTCAAGGCGGAAGTCGACGACGCGGACTCCGAAGACAGGCGCAAGAACGCCGAACTGGTGTGCGACACTTTTGGTCTGCTGGCCAATGTATGGGCGGCCCGTGGTAACTATTCGCGGGCGTTGTCGGTGCTGACCGTAACGAAGGAATCTCTGAATCCGCACCTGACGCTGCCCGCCCAGGCGCGGCTCCTCAATGAGATCGGCTGGCTGCAATACCGCCTCGGCGACTACGACCGCGCGGTGGAATCGTGCAAACTCAGCCTCAACTCGCTCAACGCCAACGAGCACCCGTTGATCGTCGCCCAGGCGCTCAACATCATGGGCGTGATCAATTTCAACACGAGCCGTTACGACGAAGCGGTGTCCTATTACGACCAGAGCGCGTTTCTGCGCGAGCGCGAAGGTGACGTCAACGCTCTGTCCGCCTCGTACAACAACCTCGGTCTTGCTTATCAGACCAAAGGCGAATACGACAAGGCGCTGGAGTTTTTCAACAAGAGCCTCGACATCAAACGGATGCAGAACAACCGCGCCGGCATCGCCGCCGGATGCCTCAACCTGGCGCTCCTCTATCTCGAGGTACACAACTTCGAGGAAGCCGAGAAAAACTGCCACGAGAGCCTCGACCTCTCCACCGACATCGGCAACACGCGCCTCACGGCGGAGAACTACAGTACGCTCGGCGATATCCAGTACACGAGGGGTCACTTCCCCGAGGCGGAGGAGAACTACCGCAAATCGCTCGAACTGTCCCACGACCTGGAAACGATCAACGAGGAAATGGGAGTCCACCGCCGGCTGGCCAAGCTGTACCTGGCGACGGAGCGCCTCGATGCAGCGCGCGAAGCCGCCGAAAAAGCCGCCACGCTGGCCCGCCAGATCGGTTCGCGGTATGAGAGCGCCCAGATCGACACCGTGTTCGGTGAACTCGCCCAGACCGAAGGCGACGCCACCGCCGCCATCCGCCACTACGAATCCGCCGCCGCCTCTTACACCTCCGCCTCCCGCTACCGGCTCGTAGCGCCCGTTCTGGCCCGCATCGGGTTGATCCAGTTCGAACAGGCGAATGTATTCGAATCCAAGCAGTACCTCGACCGCGCGCTGGAAATGACGAGGTCGGAGATCGGCGCCGAAATCCCCGACGATATCGTCAACCTCCAGCAGTTGCTGCGGGAGCGTCCGATCAAGGCCGGCGCCGGCGGGACCGGTTCGCAGAAGCTCCTCTACGCTTTCTACGAACTGAGTTCGCTGTCGGACTACGCCGACGATACGGTGGCGTTCTAC
>CBDVDJ010000031.1:0-12210 GCA_965372695.1 uncultured bacterium | reverse complement strand
CGAAAGGCGCTTTCGAGTTCTCCAACCACGCCGCGCATCGGCACGTCCTGCCCGCTCCCGGAATCGTCGGCGGCGGCCGGTCCGGGCGGCCCGGGCGGCGAAGCCGGCGAAGCCGGCTCGACAGCTGGCGCCGGGGATTGCGCGGCGAACGCGGTGATCGACTCCTGCAGCAACGCCGCCTCTTCGCGCAGCGCCGACAATTCCTCGGGCGGCACCACCTGGGTGATGGCCACGGATGGATCAGCGGCGTGTCCGGCGACCAGTTTCTCCTGCCTCTCGATCAACTCGGAGGTGAACTGGGCGATCCGTTCATCCCACGGCATGCCCGTTTCGTTGTACCTCACGAGCAGGCCCTCGAACGCAGTCAGAACCTGTTCCCACGCGTCGAGCTCCATCAGCGACGACGTCCCGGCCAGCATTCGCGTGGCCACGGCGCAGCGCTCGATGATGTTCGGCGGTGCGGCGGCGGTGGTGTCGCAGCCGAGCAACTCGCACAATGCCTGCGAGTGGCTCTGTACCTGCTTTACAAATAGTGTCTTGCTATCAACGTGTTCGCTCATTGGACTCCGCTATGCGCTGTGATGGATGGTCGGTTCGTAGTCGACCGCTCCCAGTTCGTAGAGGTCATAGACATTATCTTTTTTTGTGTTACCGGCCGGCGCCGCTTGCGCGGCCGGCGCCTCATGGCGGTTGGTCTCAAACCCGGACGGGGCGTCGGCGGACGCATCCATTTCCTCGAACATCTCCTCCGGAGACGCCGCGGCGGTTTTGGCCGTTTCCGGCGCGCTGGCGGCTTTTTCCGGAGCGGGTTCCTGGACAGCCGCCGGATGGAGTTCGTTGCGCTCGAAGACTCCCGTCAGGCCGGTGTGCCCGGAAGACTCGCCGTCCGCACCGTCGCCCCCCTTGGCCGGGATGTCGGCGAACAGATTGTCCTCTGAGCTGCCGCCGATAGCTTCGAGCGAATTCTTGTCCTGTTTGAGGCTCGCGATGTCGGCCGCGGGTCCGGCGGGCCCGGCGTTACCGGGCACGACCGTCGTTTCGCCGGTCGAAAAGTCATCAACCGTCTGGTAATCCTCATCCGGCAATTCTCCGCCGAGTTTGACGTTGAACGCCGAATATGTGTCGAGAAAGTTCCGTTCGAACGTGTTCAGTTTCTCGGCGAGAATCACCGATCTCTCCACCCAGTACGTCGCCTTGCCCGTCATCGTGTCGATCGTTTCGGCGAGTTCTCCGCCGCCACCCTGCCCCGCGTCCACCACCTGAACGGTGGTCCTCAACAGCTGTCCCAACTTCTGATACTGGGCCGAAATACCGTTAAACCTGGCTGCCACATCGCGAACGTTGTCGGCCAGGTTGACCAGTTCGGCCAGCCCGCTCTCTCCCTGGCCGGCCTGGAGGGCCGTGTTGATAGCCACGCCGCGGGTCTCTTCGCCGAGAGCCGCAAGTGCCGCCGATGCCTGGTCGAGCCGATCGACGAGGGCGCTGACGCCGGATACGCCCGAGGTACCATCCCCCACGTTTCCGATGACGGTTTTCAGTTGTCCCAGATACATCTCGAGTTCGCGCGCGCCGTTCTGGCTTACCGCCATTTCGCCGGATAGTTCGGAGAGCATCGCCTTCAGTGATTCCGTCGATTCGACGAGTTCTTCACGGATGTGCGCAACCTGCTCGCCGAGGTCCTGGGTGGTCATCGACACACCGCCGGTCAGCAGGTGGTTGCGGATCGCTTCCTCGGCATTCTTCAGCTCCGGAATCGACAGCGCCAGTTCCTCTGCGAAGCCATTGACCGGCCCCTGGTTGATCGCGCCAACCAGCAGTTTCGTCTCCGCTTTGAACTGCTCGGCGGCGGTCACCTCGTCCTGTTGTGCGACGATTCCCGCTTCGCGCTGGTCGAGGGTCTTTTCGCGGTCGGCGATTCGATCCCGCAGTTTCGTCAGAGAATCCCTGAGTTCCGGAAAATCGCTGAGCCGTTTGATCCGGTTTTCGTCGAGATCCCCGATCTGTCGAATCGACTTGACGAGATTCTTGTAGTCCTGTCCCGAGTCGAGATAGGCTCTGTATTTTCGCACGGCGCCTGTTATCAGGAAGTACGCAACCAGCGACATCACGGGCACAATGACGATCAGCGGCAGCATCTCCTGGAAAAATGCGTCTTTGCTGAACGCCCATGTGCCATCGCCGATGTGGATCCAGCTCCACGCTACGCCAAATGTCCGTGTGATCGCGAAGCCGACTCCGATGCTCACGGTCACCAATAAGAGCGAGACGAGGAACCCGATTTTCCACGGTGACGTGAGTGCGGGACGTTTGTTCCTGTTCACGACCTATCTCCTTCGTTGAACCAGGTGCGCTCCGGGCGCATCTTGTTGGTCTGCAGTCGTATCTCAGTATCTGGTTTGAAATGAGAGCAAAACGTTCGAGGCGATTTTCGCAAGTAATATGCCAGCGGCGGACCAGAGTGAAGTGACGGCAAGGCCGTGTAAGCTATTGAATTTTAAGAGGATTTGAATTGGGGAGCGGGCGGGGTACAGGCCCTCTTACCGTGCAGTTTGCACGGCACATGAGGGTCGAGCGTTGCGTTTCAGGGACAATAAGTCCTTATGAACTCCGCGTCGTCTTGCGCATGATGGCCTTGTACAGAGCCGGTTTCCGGTCCAGGAAAAGATCGTTTCCGGGGGTCACCATTTTGTCCTCTGCTTCGCCAACGTCGATCTCCACAACCTTGAGTGATTCACTTCGTTCCCCGCCGCTGACGAGGGTCTCGCCTCTGGGGTTGAGGATCTGGCTCTTGCCGGTAAAAGTCAGGGCCACACTCCCGCGCTTTTCGGCGCCAATCCGGTTGGCCGTGACCGTGAAAACGCGGTTTTCGATCGACCGGATTTTCATGGCCTCCTGGCCCCACGGAAGAACGAGATTGGAAGGATGGCAGATCACGTGAGCGCCCTGCAGCGCCAGGACCCGCGCGACCTCAGGGTAGATCCAGTCGAAACACACCATCATTCCGATCCGGCCGCCCTCGACGGGGTAAGTCTTGAACGCAAGTTCTCCGGGCTGGAAAAACAGCTTCTCCCGGTCGAACAAGTGCACCTTCCGGTAGACTTCGACCTTACCCTTGGTGTTGACGAAGACGCAGGTGTTGTAATACTTGCGTGCCTTTTTTTCGGCGATACCAAACACCAGGTTGAGATTCTGCTCCTTGGCGGTTTTCTTCATCTCGCCAACGGTATATCCGGTAGCAACGGTCTCGGCCAGCTCTTTGACCTCGTCCATGTTACGGAACAGATACCCGGTGTTGAACAGCTCGGGCAATACGACGGTCGCGTCCGTCACCCCGCCCAGCATGGACCTGGCGGCCTTGACGTTGTCTTTAACACAGCCAAACTGTGGCTTTGTCTGCAGAAAACCGATTTTCACACCTTACCCCCTGTGATGGCGCTAGGAAACCGCCCTGCGGATGGAAAGCGGGAAAAGACACCGAAGTGGAGACTTTTTGCAGGCAGGTATAACCGACTTATATGTAACACCTTATCTTGCATAATCTGGTACTTGCCGTGTCATTATAGCGCACATTCCGGATATTTGGAACCGCAAACAACGGATTTGGCAACAACCCGCGAATTCTTACGCTATCATGTTGTGACTACTAGAGTTACGGTTCATTTTGCCTCTGAACAGGTCCCGGGCGCCCCGGGACTCGATTCGGGCACAAAGTTTGCAGCTGGTTCTGGCAAAACGAAGGGAAAACATGAAGTCTGATTCGCACCTCAACCTGGGACCACTCAACAAGCGCGAGATCGAGCCCGATTTCTTTTTTATGATGAACTGCCTGATGTACAGCAGGCTGGAAACGGGCAATCCTTCGAACCGCGATTTTTACGACGAGGACGTCAACATGTATCTGGCGAGCCTGTTGACGTCGTTCATGAACCCGGAATACCACGAGCGCGCAAAGAAATATTTGTCCCGCTACGACACGAACCTGTTTACCAAAATCCAGGACTCTTCGGACGTCCGTCTCAAATACACGATATACAAGACGAACGCCGACTTTCTGCTGATCTCGATCGGCATCTTCAAGAACCCGGACGGGACGCGGCCGGGATCGAAGGATTCGGTATTCAAGGACAACGAGGAAGCCTACATGGGAAGGGCAAAGGCGTACTATCAATTCGCCTACTCGTACAGTCAGACGATGTTCAAGAAGCCGACGGCGATCAGCGATGTACTGGAAAAGCTCTCCCGGGGCTTCGAGCAGTACGTTCAGATCCTGAGTCATATGCGCGGCGAGTACTTCAACATCCTGGATCGCCTGGGCCACGGTGACATCTACCACCTGGAGCGTTCGATCGACCGGTTCGCCTCGGACAAGGAGCTGAAGAAGATGCAGGACCAGTTCCTCGACCTGTACTCCGAGTACATCAAAACCAAGGATCCGGATCTGAAAGTCAAGCTGAGCGAGCTCGTGAAACAAATCCAGAAGATCGACGAATCCTTCCGCTTCCAGATCGAGAACTGATCCCTCTCTCTTTTTAAAAATCCCGATCCCGGGCCGGCCCGGGAACCCCTCATCAGTCTGCCCAAGAAAGAATCAGAGAGTCTGGAGGAAAGACTCGATGCGGTTGAAGACCTCGCCCTTGGCTTCGCCGCGGGTGAGGACGTGGGAGCCGAACGGCAGGATTTTTATTTCGCTGCCCGGGTGGCCCGTGTGGCGGCGGATGAATTTCAGGCCCCGGTTCGACAAGTGCGAGTCGTCGCTCGCCTGCAGCGCCAGGACCGGGATCGGGATTTTCTTCGTCGTCTTTCTGGCATAGTCCATCGCCTTGAGCACCTCGCCGTTCCAGCCCGCCAGGCGGTAGAACAGCGTCGGCGTCGCGATGCGTCCCAGCTCGTAGAACCGGGTCTTGATATTCTTCCGCGGATAGAGTGCCGGCGCCAGCAGCACGAGCGCCTTCGGCTCCTGCAGGTTGCTCAGGACCATCGCGATCGTTCCGCCCAGACTCAGGCCGATCACGATCGTGTCCCGCGTAAACGTCTGGACTGTTGTCAGCGCATTTTCCGCCTGGGTGACCCACGACTCCCATGAGACCATGCGTTCCTTGGTATCCACTCGCGAAAAACGCGGACAGTAGACAGAGTAATCTTTCGAGTAAAGGAAATTGCCCAGCTCGCGCATTTCCGCCGGGGTCCCTTTGGCGCCGTGCAGCAGCAGACACGTCGGCGCGGGCTTGTCGTGAAGGAACAGAAACGACCGGTCGTCGCGGGGCACGTGGAGCGCGCGGTCGAATTCGAAGTGCTGGAGGAAATGGGCGCGTAACAGCTCACGCCGATGGCGCAGGTTGTCCGGTCGTTTGCGGATCTCTTCCTGAATTTCCCAGATGGTGCGGTTGATCTGGCCGTGCCAGCTCATGATGTTGTCCTAGTTCAGCCGATAGTTCGGCGCTTCTTTGGTGATAAATACGTCGTGGGGGTGGCTCTCCTTGAGACCGGCCGCGGAGATCTTTATGAACCTGGCCTTCTTCTTCAGATCGCCGATATTATCGACGCCGCAGTATCCCAGTCCCGATCGCAGGCCACCGACCAGCTGATAGACAGACTCCGCCAGCTTGCCCTTGTAAGCGACCCGGCCTTCGATACCTTCGGCAACCAGTTTGCCCTCTTCAACGTCCTGCTGCGCGTACCGGTCCCGGCTGCCCTCCTTCATCGCCGAAATCGAACCCATGCCGCGGTACGCCTTGAAACTGCGCCCCTCGTACAGGACGATTTCACCCGGCGTTTCATCGGTGCCCGCGAACAGGCTGCCGATCATGACGCTGTCGGCTCCCGCCGCGATCGCCTTGACGATGTCGCCGCTGAACTTGATCCCGCCGTCGGCGATCACCGGAACGCCGACCTTGGCGGCAACCTGGGCGCACTCCATGATCGCCGTGATTTGCGGCACGCCGGCTCCGGCCACCACCCGGGTCGTGCAGATCGCGCCCGGTCCCATTCCCACCTTGATCGCGTCGGCACCGGCTTTGATCAGGTCACGGGCCGCCTGGGCGGTCGCGATGTTGCCGGCGACGACCTGCAGGTTATGGTGGCGCGTCTTGATTTCGGTCAGCGTTTCCAGGACGTTTGTGGAATGCCCGTGCGCGGTATCGATAACGACGACGTCGACGCCCGCCTCCGTCAGCGCGTCGGCTCGTTTCAGCGCGTCCTTGCCCACGCCAATGGCGGCACCGACGCGGAGCCTGCCCGCCTTGTCCTTGCACGCGTAGGGAAAGTCGAGTTCCTTTTTCATATCCTTGAACGTGATCAGGCCCGTCAGCTTGCCGGCCTCGTCGATGACGGGGAGTTTCTCGATGCGGTGCTCGTGCAGGAGCCGCTTGGCCTCGTCCAGGGACGTGCCGACGGGGGCCGTCACCAGGTTTTTCGACGTCATGACGTCGCGGATCGAAGCGCTGCCGTCGTCGGCGAAGCGAAGGTCCCGGTTGGTGAGGATCCCGACCAGGATTCCCCTCTCGGTTATCGGAATTCCGGACACGTGATATTTCTTCATCACCAGCCGCGCGTCCTTGACCAGATTATCGGGATCGAGCGTGATGGGGTTGGTCACCACACCGCTCTCACTCCTCTTGACCGAGTCGATCTGGCCGACCTGGGCCTCGACCGACATGTTCTTGTGAATGAACCCGATCCCGCCCTCTCGCGCCAGAGCAATAGCGAAGTCGACTTCGGTCACCGTGTCCATGGCGGCGGACACGATCGGGATATTGAGCCGGATATTCCGGGTCAGCTGCGTCGAGACGTCGGCATCCTGCGGCTGCACCGATGATTTCGCCGGCACCAGCAGGACATCGTCGAAAGTAATACCCGTCCCGATGATTTTTTCCGTCATTTGCGGAGGCCTCCGTACGCTTTTGGGTTAATTGAGCTAAGTTATCACGACTTAGCCCCGGGCGCAACCCTCGAAGACGCCAAAAAAAAGGAGGGGCCCCAGAGGGCCCCTCCTCGTCAAAACTCGTGGTTTGTCGACCGGCTACAGGTCGCAAGCCTTGAGGGTCTTGCGCTTGTTGGCCTTGGCGCGGACTTCCGCGTCCTTGATCATGCCACGAACGACCTTGTCGAGTGCGCCGTAGAACTCACCGGACACGTTACAGCTCTTCGCGGCGCCCTTGGTCCGGGTCTTGGAAATGATCAGCTCAACTGGTTTTTTTGCCTTAGCCATTGAAATCCTCCCGTTTGGTAGTTATAGCCAAATGCCTGCTGGGACCGAATCCCCCCTTGAATTACCCGAATCACGAAGACTTGTCAAAGAAAAAATCGCCCAAAACACCCCAATATGGCGTTTTCGGGGCGTTTCGAGGCTTTTTCCCGCTCAATCAGCCCACTTTGGGCAGCGTAATGCCCTTTTGCGCCTGGTATTTGCCCTTTTTGTCCCCGTAAGAGACGAGGCAATCTTCATCGCTCTCGAAAAAGAGGACCTGGGCGATGCCTTCGTTGGCGTAGATCCGGGCGGGCAGCGGAGTCGTATTCGAGATCTCCATGGTGACGTACCCCTCCCATTCGGGCTCGAACGGGGTGACGTTGGTGATGATCCCGCAGCGGGCATACGTCGACTTGCCGACGCAGATCGTGATGACGTTTCTCGGAATCCGGAAATACTCGACGCTTCGCCCCAGGGCGAACGAGTTGGGGGGTATGATGCAGACGTCTCCCCGGAAGTCCTGGAATGCCTGCTCGTCGAAACGCTTGGGGTCGACGACGGTCGTATTGATGTTGGTGAAGATCTTGAACTCGTCCGATATCCGGATGTCGTATCCGTAAGAAGACACCCCGTAAGAGATGGCGCCGCCTGCTGCCTGCCTGTCGACGAACGGCTCGATCATGCCGTGTTCGGTGGCCATCCTCGTAATCCATTTGTCTGATTTGACCGACATGCTGGTTCCTTTCTGTCCTGGTGGGCACGCCGGGCGCAGCCGGCTATGACACGACGTGCGGTTTGTCAAAGGTCAGCGGCCGCGAAACGACCGGACCCGTTCGACGATGCCCGGCAGCACTTCGAGACACCGGTCGACGTCGGCACCGGTCGAAAGCCGGCCCAGGCTGAAGCGCAGGGTTTCGTTGGCCTGGCCTTTCGTCAACCCCATCGCCATGAGAACGTGTGAGGGTTCGTCGCTGCCCGCGGCGCAGGCGGACGCGCTGGAAGCGGCAATCCCGACTTCATCGAGGCCGATGAGGACCGCCTCGCCTTCGGCCCCGTCGAATCGAACATTCAGTGTGTTGGCGACGCGCGGCGCGCCGGACCCGTTGACGGAGACACCGGGAATCGTGCCCAGGATTCGAGATTCGAGGCGGTCACGAAGCAAGGCGAGCCGTCCCGGCTCCGACGCGACTTCGCCGGCGGCGAGTCTCGCCGCCTCCGCCATCGCGGCTACCGCCGGTACGTTTTCGGTGCCGCTGCGCAACCCGCGTTCCTGACCGCCCCCGTGAACGACGGGTTCCACCCTGACCCCCCGCCGCACGAACAACGCTCCCGTTCCGCTCGGGCCGGAAAACTTGTGTGCCGAAAAGGCCAAGATGTCGGCATCGACCCGGTTCACTTCCACCGGGATCCTGCCGAGGACCTGGACGGCATCGGTGTGAAACTTGATGTGTTTCTCGCGCGTTATCTCTGAGATGGTCTCGACGGGCTGGATGACGCCGGTCTCGTTGTTGACCCACATCACGCTGACCAGGATGGTGTCGCTTCGCAGGGCGTCCCTCACAGCCGCGGGGTCGATCCGGCCCGTCTCGTCGGCATCGAGATACGTCACGTCGAATGCGGCGGGATCGAGGCTGCGGCACGCGGCGAGCCCCGCCGGGTGTTCGATGCGCGTCGTGACGATGTGCCCTTCTCCGTACATCGCCGCTGTCCCCAATACCGCGATGTTATTTGCCTCCGTGCCGCCGCCGGTGAAGTAGATTTCTCCCGCGGTGGCCCCGATCGCCGCGGCGACCGTGTCGCGGGCTTCGTCGAGGACGCGTTTCGACCGGCGGCCGGGAGAGTGCGTACTGCTGGGGTTACCGCGGGCGTCGCGCGCCGCCCGGCGGTACGCCTCTTCCGCCTCCTCGCGCAGCGGCGAGGTGGCGTTATAATCCATGTACACTTCCGGTGTGGCGTGCATCTGACCTTTCGCGGATCGAATGATGGATCAGGCCATCGACGGTCTGCCGACCTGTGAGAAAAACTCGGAACGCATCGACTCGTCGTCCCGGAAACACCCCCGCATCGCGGTCGTGGTAACGACGGCGTTGTGCTTCTCGACGCCGCGCATCGTCATACACAGGTGCCGCGCCTCAACCATCACTGCGACGCCTTTCGGTTCGAGGTGGGACTCCAGCGCGTCGGCCACCTGGTTGGTGAACCGTTCCTGAACCTGGAGCCTGCGCGAAAACACCTCTACCACCCGGGCGATCTTGCTGAAGCCGATGAGTTTCCGGTCGGGTATGTAAGCGATATGACAGTTGCCAAAAAATGGCACCAGGTGGTGTTCGCACAGGCTGTGCAGGTCGATGTCCTTGACGAGTACGATACCGTCGTGACTTTCTTCGACGATAGCGCCGCCGAGCAGTTCGCCGATATCCTGCGAGTATCCCTGCGTGAAAAAACGCCACGTCTCGGCCACCCGGCGGGGAGTAGAGACGAGGCCCTCGCGGCCGGGGTCTTCGCCGATTTCCACCAGCAGTTCGCGTATGAGTCGCTCGAGGCGATCTTCTGTTTCCACCGTGCCCGGCCTCTCCTCTTTATCGGTCTTCATGGCATTCGTTCCGTCCCGCTATTCGCTGAGGTATTTTTCGGCGTCGAGCGCGGCCATACAACCCATACCGGCGGCGGTGATGGCCTGGCGATAGACGTGATCGGCCACGTCGCCGGCGGCGAATACGCCGGGGACGTTGGTCTTTGTGCATCCGCTTTCGACGAGCAGATAGCCATTATGATCCATGTCCAGCTTCCCCTTGAAAACTTGCGTGTTGGGGTCGTGGCCGATGGCGAGGAACAGTCCCTGGCATTCGAGATCGCTCACTCCGCTCGTCTTGACGTTCTTGAGCTTCACGCCGCTCACCCCGGTCTCGGGTGAGCCGAGCACCTCGACGACAACCGAATCCCAGACGATTTCGAGTTTTTCGTTGGCGGCGGCACGGCTCTGCATCGCCTTGGACGCGCGCAACTCGTCGCGGCGGTGGATCAGGTACACCTTCGATCCGAACTTGGTCAGGAACGTCGCCTCCTCGATGGCCGAGTCGCCGCCGCCCACGACGGCGATGACCTTTCCCTTGAAGAAGAAACCGTCGCAGGTCGCGCACGCCGACACTCCGTGGCCCATGAGCTTTGCTTCGCTCTCGAGTCCCAGCCACCGGGCCGTCGCACCGGTCGAAATAACGAGAGTCCTGCACCTGAATTCCTTGTCGCCGGCATACAGCTTTTTGACGTCGCCCTCGAGTTTGACGCGATCGATCGTCACCATTTCGAAATCGGTGCCGAAACGCGCCGCCTGCTTCTTCATGACGTCCATCAAGTCGGGACCCATGACGCCGTTCTCGAAGCCGGGATAATTCTCCACGTCGGTCGTGATGGTGAGCTGGCCCCCCGGCTGCAGCCCTTCGAGAACGAGCGGTTGGAGTTCGGCGCGTGCCGCGTAAATTGCCGCCGTCAGACCCGCGGGGCCCGACCCCAGCACGATGACATTTCTCACGTCGTCAAACATTTGCTGATCCTCCCGATCGCATAAATCTCCATGACTTAACTTAATGAATTTTCAATAGTTAGAATAACCAATCTATCTGGAAAGTCAAGCGCGATCGCCGGACGAGCCGGATCAGAAGCGGAACTCGAGGATGGCGGAGGAGAAATAGAAGACGCTTATCGAGCCGCTGGTCGGACCCGTGAGCAGTTCGAGCTTTACCCGGTCGCGGAACGAGAGCGTCACTCCGGAAGAGAAGTAGGTGGCGGTGGAATAACCCAGATCGTCGTCGACGTTGGTGACGGGAAATAGTCCCAGATCGGAAAGCCCGAAGGCGTCGATATCCCGTGTGATTCTCGAATTGACGTCGGACCGGGAGGCGCGAAAGTCGATACCGAACCGCCACGCGGCGTATTCGTTGATCTCCCACTCGAAGGCGGCCGGGATACTCAACGACCAGACGTCACGGTTATAAGTCGCCCTCTGGGCATAGGGCGCTTCGAACCGGGATGACGATCCGTTTTCTGCCACCTGGATCTCCCCACGCCCGTCGCCGCCTTCTTCGAACTCGTCGTGCCGTATCACGGCCTCGACGGCGCAGGCGAACAGGATGTTGTCCAGTACGTGTTCGACAAACCCGACGGCATTCGAAAAGCGGTAACCGCTGGACTCGCCGTCGAGTGCGTACGAGACGTCCTGTTCCAGCCGTTCGCTGCCCACCTCGACGATAATGTCTCGGTACTCGTATCGGACCCCACCGTTTCCTTCGGAGCGGTTGATCGTAAGCCGGTGCCAGCTCCGGACTCTTGCTCCCCAGCGAAGTCCCAGACGGCCGAACACCCTGCCCGTATCGTACACACGGTTCGATTCGAACCCCTCCTGGCCCAGCCGGTAGAGGGGCGAGTTGCCGTTGCCGGGACCGTTGCCATCGCCGTCATAGTCCTCATCGTCTTCGCTCATATTGTAACGGTCGTAATCCACGGTTTCGCGGCCGGCGTCGACACCGGCAACCGCCTGCGCCAAAAATCCCTCCCGCTTGTACATCCCGATCGAAAGGGCCATCGCAAGGCGCTCGACATCACTGCTGCCACTATTGTAGTCGTAGTCCAGGGTAACATCCTCTGAGCCCATTTCCGCCCTCAACGTCGAGCGGGTCCGAACCGACTGGGAGCGGGAACGGTCGTATCGTAACGTCGCCCTCGCCCCCCAGCGCAGTTCGTCGTCGTCCGGTGAGCCCGATCCCAGCGCCGCGTCGAACAGCCCGTGGTACGTGCCCCCGTCACCTCCCCAGACTTCCTTTTCTACGGCCACGTCATCGATCGAGGGCGGATACCTGAATCCGGCGTCTGTATAGTCGTAAAGGTCGTTGCTCCCGCTGACATAGAGATCACCCGCGAGCGAGAGCTTCAATTTCGAGGACACCGGCGTGACGAAGCCCAGCGAGTACGGCGAATAACTCCAGGTGTGCCATGTCGGGTCGTTCTCGGGCGGCAACACGCTGAGGCCG
>CBDVDJ010000030.1:0-12231 GCA_965372695.1 uncultured bacterium | reverse complement strand
CGCGCCACGTACGAGAGCCGGTCACCCGTCGGCGCCCACTGCCAGCTGCCCACTCCGGAGAGGTCGGTGAGGCGCCTGACCAGAGTTCCGTCCTTGAAGCGCCGGACTTCCACCCGGCGTTTCGACGTCCCCTCCGGCGGCGTGCGTTCGGACAGCGACACGAGGAACAGCGCCCCGTCGGGCGAAACCTGGATGCCACCGATAGAGGGACCGTCGAGTACGTCGTGGATCGTCATCTCGCGGCCGGGGTCGAGCGTGACGGCAGGGTCGGTATCGACGTCGTCGTCCCGCGACACGTTGACGTCGACGCGCCACTCTGTGAGCGAGTCTTCTGGTACGTAGACGGTCTTGACCACCAGGAGATGCTTGCCCATCTCCAGTTCCGCCTCGCCGCTGTTTCCGGCGTCGGTGTCCATCTTGCCGCCCTTTTTATCCTTCACCACCGACTCACCGTCGATGAACACCTCGGCCGGGTGGGTCGACCGGATCTCGACGTCGATCTCCATCCACTGGGACACACTGATGTATGTGGCCAGCCACGCGGCGCGCGGATGCCCCTCTTTCGCCGCGATCAGGACACCGCCCGTATCCGGGGCCGAAACGACGGCCCACTCGATGTCGGCGCCGCCGATCAGCTGGACCTTGTCACCGTCGACGGGCCACAGCCCGTCCAGGTCGAGGTGCCGCCAGGCAAGCAGGTCGCCGGCTTTCATTTCCTTTTCGCCGTCTTCCTCGTTGAACGCGGGGAACGGCGCGTCGATCGGCCCCAGGAAGAGCCACTTCTCGACGTGGATCTTCGGCATTTCAGGCTCGTCCGACTCTTCCTCTTCGGCGAGCGCCGCGACGGCCCCCGACAAAAAAACGGCCGACACAACGACCGCTAGCCACATCCGCCAGAAACGCGTAAAATGTTTGTTCATGAATGTCCTTTCGCTGGGATCGATCGATCCGGGTCCGTGATGATGCGCCATTTTACGTTATTTCAAGAGGTTTCGCCATGAAAAAGGCCCTGGTACCCGCCGCAACACTCGCCGCCGCCTGTTTGGCCGCCACGGCGGCGTTCGCCTCCGACCCGACCCCGCAGGAGTTGCTCGACGCGGTCGGCATCCCGCCCGCCGACGGCCAGCGCGGACAGATGGATACGGTCGGTTTCGCGACCACGACGGAGCAAATGCTCTCGGTCGTCGCGCAGGGCATGGCCCTGGCGGCGCCGGGACAGGACGTGCTCCGCGGTGAACACGGGTGGGGTGACAAGACGGCGTTTCGGGCGGCCGTCTGCCCGCACGACGATTACTATTACGCCAGCCGCCTGTACGCGCTCTTGATCCCGTACATCCGCGCACATACGGTGATCGTGTTCGGAGTATTTCACAAGGCGCGCGTGTGGGACGCGCGCGACCAGCTGGTGTTCGACTCGTTCGAATCGTGGCGCGCTCCGGCGGGCCCGGTCGCCGTCTCGACGATCCGCGAAGAGATCATGTCAAAGCTGTCCGCGCAAGACTACATCGTCGACAACGACATGCAGCAGGTCGAACACTCGGTCGAGGCGATCGTCCCCTGGCTGCAGGCGTTCAACCCCGACGTCGAGATCGTCTCGATCCTGGTGCCGTACATGGAGTGGGAGACGATGGACCGGATCGCCACAGATCTCGCCGACGCGCTTGCTACTATAATGAGGGAACGGAACTGGGAACTGGGCAGGGACGTTGCGATCATCTCGTCGGCCGATGCGATCCACTACGGCGACGCGGGGTGGGGTGGCAGGAGTTACGCGGACTTCGGTACCTCCCCCGCGGGGTACCAGAGGGCGTTCAATCGGGACATCCACCTGGCGGAGTCGACGCTTTGCGGGCCTGTATCGCGCCCGTCGCTCCGCAAGTTCCTCTACACCTGTGTCGACCCCGGCGACGTCACGAAGTACCAGCGCACCTGGTGCGGCCGCTTCTCGGTACCGTTCGGACTCGACGTGGCGTCTCGCCTCAGCGAGGAGCTCGACGGCCGGCAGTTGAGCGGCACCCTGCTGGGCTACGGCACCAGCCTCGGCGAGGTCTCACTCGACGTCGACACGCTCGGTGGACTCGGCGTGACGGCGCCCAACAACCTCCACCACTGGGTCGGGTACGCGGCCATCGGCTACGAATAGCCGGATCAGGCGCGCAGATCCGCCGGGCGGATCGGGAGGCGGCGGACACGTTTGCCCGTCGCCGCGAATATCGCGTTACCCACGGCCGCCGGAATCGCCGGCAGCGTCATCTCGCCCAACCCCGACGGCGTCTCCGTGTTCTCGACGAAGTGCACCTCGATCTTCGGCGCCTCGCCGATCTTCAGCAGCGGGTAATCGTCGAAGTTTCCCTGCACCGCCATGCCGCCCTCGATCGTGATTTCACCGTGGAGCGTCATCGAGAGCCCGTGGAGGATGCCGCCCTCGACCTGGGCGCGCGCACCGGTCGGGTTGATCACGATGCCGCAGTCGACCACCGCGACGACCCGGTCGATGCCGATCTCTCCGTCCGCGCCGACGGTGACCTCGGCCACCTCGGCGACGTAGGCGCCGAACATGTAGTGCGCCGCGATACCGCGGCCGCGGCCCTCCGGCAGCGCTTCCCCCCAGCCGGATTTCTCCGCCGCCATGTCGAGCACGGCGCGCAGGCGCCCCGTGTTGTACTTCGGCCCGCCGTGATCCCGGTAGGGTATGTCGCGCGCCTCGCCGAAGAGCTCGCGCCTGAATTCCACCGGGTCCCTGCCCGCCGCGTGGGCGATCTCGTCGAGGAAACACTGGTCGACGAAGGTGTTGGCGTTTTTGCCCGGGCCGCGCCACGCACCCGTCGGCACGCTCGACTCGGGCGCCGAGTACGCCATGCGGAAATTCGGGATCATCCCCGCGGGAATCGCGTCGGGAAACACCTCGGTCGTCTCCTCCGGCTCGTCGTCCATGCGGAACTTGTAGCGCGACGTCGTCGCCGTGTGCACGTGCCACGCGACCAGGTCGCCGGCATCGTCGATACCGGCGCGCAGCCGGTGAAACCCCGCCGGCCGGAAGTAGTCGTGGCGCATGTCGTCCTCGCGCGTCCACAACACCTGGACGGGCCGCTCGACCTGCGCCGAGAGGAACACCGCTTCGGCGGCATAGTCCTGCACGAGCCGGCGGCCGAAGCCACCGCCCGCGCGGATCATGTGGACCGTTATCTTGTCCGGCGGCAGACCGGTAATCCCCGCGGCGAGCCTATGCGCCGATCCGGGCACCTGTGTCGGCGCCCACACTTCACAACTGTCGGCGCGCACGTCGGCGGTGCAATTCATCGGTTCCATCGGCGCGTGTGAGAGAAACGGCACCTCGTAAACCGCCTCCAGCGTCTTCGCCGCCCCCGCAATGGAGGCGTCGACGTCGCCGTCGTCTCGTATGATCTTGCCCGCCTGCTTTGTCAACGCGTCGAACTGCGACGTCAACGACGCCGAGCTCTCGTCGGGATGCGCGCCCGGCGTCCACTCGACCGACAGCACCTCGCGCCCTTTCATCGCCGCCCACGTCGAGCCGGCGAGTACTGCCACCCCGGCGATACGGTGCATCGGGCTTTCCATGGGTGGAATCACGACGACGTCATGCACGCCGGCGACCGCCCTGGCCCGCGAGTCATCGACACCGGCGACGGTGCCGCCGTAGGTCGGGGGTTTTTCGATCACCGCGTACAACATGTCCGGCACCCTGGTATCGATGCCGTACTTCAGCAGCCCGGTAACGATTTCAAAGTTGTCGGTCCCCTTCTGCGACTTGCCGATAATCCGGTAGTCCTTCGGGTCCTTCAGCTTCGGGTTTTCCGGCACCGGCATTTCCAGAACGGCGTCCAGGAGTTCGCCGTAGCGTATCGACTCGCCGTTGTACCGGTTGTTCACCTCGCCCGAACGGGCAAAGCAGTCGGACGGATCGACGCCCCACTTCTTCGCCGCCGCGGCGATCAGCATCTCGCGCGCCGCCGCGCCGGCGATGCGGCACCGGTCCCAGTTGAGCGGCGTCCCGGTACTCCCGCCGACGAACTGCGGTCCGTAGCGCGGGTCGAGCGGCGCCTGTTCGATACGGACGTCCTCGAATTCAACTTCGAGCTCTTCGGCGACGAGCATGGGGAGCATTGTCTTGATCCCCTGGCCGAGCTCGGGGTTCTTCGACATGATCGTCACGCGGGCGTCGGTGGTGATAGTTATAAACACGTTGGGCGAGAACGCCGCCGATGCCTCTTCCGCCACAGCGGTCCCATCCCACGGGAGGTGGACGGCCAGCATCACGCCGCCACCCGCCGCCGCCGTCACCTTGATAAAATCTCTCCGGTTCAGCCGGGAAGCTTCGCTCATGGTGTCTCACCCCCTTCGATACCGTCCGTATCCTGCCCCGCCACCCGCCGGATCGCGCGCCGGATGCGCTGGTACGTGCCGCAGCGGCACAACACACCCGACATGGCGGCGTTGATGTCGTCGTCGGAGGGTTGCGGGTGCTCTTTGAGGAGTGCCACCGCCGTCAGGATCTGGCCGGGCTGGCAGTATCCGCACTGCGGGACGTCCTCTTCGAGCCACGCCTTCTGCACCGGGTGGGTTCCATCGGGCGCTAGCCCCTCGATCGTCGTGATGCGGGCGCCCGACACGGCGGATACGGGCATGACACACGACCGAACGGGGGAGCCATTGACGAGGACTGTACACGCGCCGCAGAGCGCTTTGCCGCAGCCGTACTTGGCGCCGGTGAGCCCCAGCTCGTCGCGCAATACCCACAACAGCGGCGTATCGGCGGCGACGTCGACGACTTTCGACTTGCCGTTTACATTGAGGGTTGTTTCCACGGGTCACTCCCTTTCAGGGGTCACGGCTTGGTGTCCGGCGACGTCAGCGCCACCAGATTGGCGATGATCGCCTCTTCCGGCAGCGCGCCGTCGGCGAGCCCGATCTCGTTGGCGACGGTCTTGGGAACGCCCATGATGTTATAGCGCTGGGCGAGGTGCGGAAACTCCGTCGCTTCGACCATGTCCGCCACAATGCGATCGCTCTCGATTGCAAACCGGTGTGCCAACTGCACAGACTGGGGACAGTAGGGTCACGTGGGGGTGACGAACACCTGCAGGTGCACCGGCTCGGCGAGCTGGGCGAGCGCTTCGCGCGTTTCGGGCTTGAGGCCGGAGTCGCCGTTGGAAGCCAGGATAATGGCCTCGACCAGGGTGCCGAACTCGTACCCCGACGGCACACCGAAAAACCGGATGCCGTAGTCCTTGGGACCTTCGACTACCGTCGCGGGAATCTTGTCGATGCTGTATTTCTTCACCTGCTCCTGGTCGGCAACGAAGTCGAAGACCTCGAGCGAGATCTTGTCCGACAACTCCGCCACTTCTTCCATGAGCTTGCGCGTTTCGGCGCAGTACATGCACTCCTGGTCCTGCGTAAAATTGATCAGTTTGACCGGATGATCCAGACTCTCGAATCGCGTCTGGATGATCGTTCGGTCCTTGTCCTGAAGAAATGCCATCACTGTCCTCCGTGGATCTGTGTCACTTTGCTTCTACAAATCGATTTTCAGTCCATCGGCGGCCGGTTCGATTTCCAGCTCATCCAGCCGCTCGAGCACATCGTCGCCCATGTGCGTCAGAATCATTCGCTTGCAGTCGAAATCGGCCCGCCGGGACAGGAGCGTTTCGTACGACACGTGCCCCTCGGTGTCGCCGGAGTAGCAGGACGCCTCGCATATGAACAGGTCGGCGCCGGCCGCGGCGGCGATGAGGTTCTCCGACCACCCGGTATCGCCGGAATACACCACCGTTCTGCCTCCGCACTCGACGCGCAGCGAATACGCCGGCGCCCCGCCCCCGTGCCTGGCCTCGAAGGGCGTGACCTTCGCACCAGCCACATCGGACGTTTCCCCCACTTTCAATTCGGTGTAGTGGAACTCGAACTTCAACTCGCCCGACAGGAGGCCCGGGTAGAGCACGTCCATCGCGGCGGGCACGCGGTCGGCAATCCCGGGTGGTCCCGCGATCGCCAGAGGCTGGTCGCGGCCGGCCAGGTACTGCGCGTCCAGCGCCAGAAACGGGATTCCGCCAAAATGGTCGCCGTGAAGGTGGGACACGACGACCGCGTCGATCGACGCCGAATCGATGCCGAGACGTTTCATCGCGACGGGGGCCGACGCCCCGCAATCGACGAGGTAGCGGCGCCCTGCCGCTTCTACCATGAAGCAGGTATGAAACCGTCCCCCGCTGGCGAACGCGTCGCCGCTGCCGACAATGGTCACATTCACTCTGGCGCCGGTCATCTCCGATCGATCCTCCCGACACGAGTCGTGGCGCTCAAAACAGCCCCATCACCGAACCGCCGTCGACCTGCACGGTCACGCCGGTCATGTAAGCGGCGCGCTCCGACGCAAGAAATGCGATGGTCGCCGCCAGCTCTTCCGGCCGGCCAAGCCGGCGCGCGGGAATGGTGTTTTCCCACCCCGCAAAGACGTCTTCCACGGTGCCACCCGACTGGCCCGCCAGGTGCTCGGCCAGTTCGGTGAGCCGTTCCGTTCGCGTGTACCCCGGCGCGACGTTGTTGACCGTGATACCTTCCCGCGCCAGCTCGAACGAAATGGACTTGGCGAAACCCAGGATCGCGGGGCGCATCGTGTTGCTCACGAGCAGATTGACTTTGGGCTGTTTGACCGTCATCGACAGGATGTTGATAATGCGCCCCCAGCCGCGTTGCCGCATGTACGGGACCGCGGCCTTCATCATGACGATCGCGCTCATCAAGGTCGAATCGAAACCGTCGCGGATCTGCGCGACTTCGATGTCGTCCAGCGCGCCGGGCGCGGGTCCGCCGGTGTTGGTGACGAGGATATCGAGATGCCCGAACTCACCGACGGTCTCGTCGAGGAACCGCCGGCAGTCCGCCTCTTTCGACACGTCGACGACCGAGGCGAACACCGATGCGCCGGTTTCCTGCCCCAGCTTTCGCGCCGCCTCGTCGATACGCCCGCGGTCGCGCGAACAGATCGCCACGGACACCCCTTCGCGCGCCAGTTCCAGCGCGCTCGCATAACCGAGCCCCTGGCTCGATGCGGCTACCGCCGCGACTTTTCCCTTGAGCCCGAAATCCATTGGCTTCCTCCTCGCCGATATGCGTCGGGTCACACGATGCTCTCCCACCCATCATACCGCAAGCCAACGGCCGATACCGCATCAATCTCACCGCCGCGGCAGGCGCAGGAGACCATAGATCGTTGATTGGTAATACATTAGAGCCCTTGATCTCCCCGGGGCAAAGCGATAGATTCGGGGCAACATGAGCGACAACAAATCAAGCGGCCATCACAACTTATCGAACAGCGAGTACGAAGCCGGGCTCCTCGAATACGTCAACGATGCCATTATCTCGATGGACCTCGAGCTCGTCATCCTGAGCTGGAACCGGGCGGCGGAGCGCTTGTACGGGTGGACGGCGGCGGAGGCTATCGGCCGGCACATCGTCAAATTGCTGCACAGCGAGTACCCCAAGGACTCGCGCGCCACGCTCATCGAAACGCTCCGCCGGGAAGGACGGTACGAGGGGGAGCTGATCCACCATCACAAGGACGGCAACCCGATCGACGTTTTGACCTCCGGATCGGTTCTTACCGGCGACGGCGGCGAGACCGTCGGTTACGTGTCGATCAATCGCGACGTCACGGGCCGTCAAAAAGCCGAAGAAGCGTTGCGATGGTCGTCGCGCGTGTTCGATCACCTGAACTGGGGTATCGTCCTCGGCGACAAAGACAAACTGTCGCTGATGAACCCCGCGTTCGCCCGCATGCACGGCTATACCGTCGAGGAAATCACCGGGGCACCCGTCGTCGATATGTTCGCGCCGGAAGCGCGGGAATCCGTTCCCGAACAGATCGCGATCGCCCATGAAAAAGGGCACCACACGTTCGAATCGGTCCACATCCGCAAAGACGGATCGCGATTTCCCGTCAGGATCAACCTGACGGCCGTCAAGGACGGAGACGGCAAGGTTCTCTATCGGGCCGCCAGCGTGTTCGACATCACCGAGGAAAAGCGCTCCGCGGAAGCTCTGAAGCAGAGCGAAACGCGTTACCGACACATGTTCGAGTCGGCGTCCGTCGCAATGATCGAAGTAGACGTATCGAAACTCCGGTCGAAACTGGATCGCCTCCGCACGAACGGCGTGTCCGACCTCGGGGAGTACATCAAAAGCAACCCGGGTTTCGTCACGTTATCGATCGGGATGATCGATCTGAGAGGCGTCAACCATCAGGCGGTGAAGCTGTTCGAGGCCGCCGACGCGGACGAATTGAGCCGATCGCTGATTCGCGTTTTTCTACCGGAGACGTTCGAACGCTTCCACGACCTCCTGCTCTCCTTCGCTGGAGACAGCGACCACTTCGAAACGGAGGCGGAGGTCGTCACGCTCAAGGGAAACCGCCGCCACATATTCATAAGGGCGGCGTTTCCCCGCGAGGGCGCGCCGTTTCAGCACCCGCTGGTCAGTGTCTTTGATATCACCACCCGAAAACGGACCGAAGAAGCGCTGCTCAAAACGCAGTTCGCCATCGACCACGCCGCCGACGCGCTTTTCTGGATCCGCCCCGACGGCAGGATCGTCGAGGTGAATGACGCCGCGTGCGGATATCTCGGCTACACGCGCGAAGACCTGCTTTCGATGCGCATCACACAGATCGACGCCCGGGAAAACGACTGGAAAACGGCGTGGGAGGAGATCAAGAAGAAGGGGTCGATCACGGTGGAGTCGGAGCACCGTACCCGCAACGGGCGGCTGATCCCGGTGGAGATCGTGTCGAACTATCTCGACTATCACGGCAGGGAGTTCAGCTGTGCGTTCGTCCGCGACATCACAGAACGAAAGGAACTCGAGGCACAACTGCGGCAATCTCAGAAACTGGAGACGATCGGAACACTCGCCGGCGGCATCGCCCACGACTTCAACAACATCCTGGGACCGATCCTGGGATATACCGACATGCTGTTGTCCGATCAGGCGGAGGACAGCGAGATACGAAACGACCTCGAGCACATCCTCAAGGCGGCCAACCGGGCCAAAGATCTCGTCCAGCAAATCCTGCTGTTCAGCCGCCACGGCGAACAGGAGCGCAAGCCGGTCCAGATACAGCTGATTGTGACTGAAGCGCTCAAGCTGCTCAAGGCGACGTTTCCGCTGACGATTGAGGTCCGGACCGAGATCGAAACCGACTGCGGCGCGGTCCTGGCCGACCCGACGCAGGTACACCAGGTGCTCCTCAACCTCTGCACCAACGCCCAGCACGCGATGGGCGAGCCGGGTGGAGTGCTGACGGTCCTGCTGAATGAAGTCGAGGCCGACACGGAGTTCGCGCGGTCGCACACGGGTATGACGCCGGGCCGCTACGTCGAGCTGACGGTCTCCGACACAGGCCCCGGCATCGACCCGGACAGCCTCGATCGTATTTTCGAACCATTTTTTACGACCAAGGGCGTGGGCGAGGGAACGGGACTTGGGTTGTCGGTGGCACACGGAATCATCGTGCGCCACGGCGGCACGATCACCGTCGAGAGTACGCCGGGCCAGGGCACATCATTCCACGTCTTTTTCCCGCGCGTCGAGTCGGAAGAGGTCGAGGCAGACACGTCGGAAACCCCGCTGGCGGCAAAAGGCGAGTCGATCCTCTACGTCGAAGACCGCAGCGATGTGGCGGAAGTCGGGCGCTCGATGATGGAAAAACTGGGGTACCGGGTGACCGTCGCTCTATCCGGCCTCGACGCCCTGGAGATGTTTCGCGAGAACCCCGGCCGGTTCGAAGCGGTGGTGACCGACCAGACGATGCCGGGCATGACGGGCACCGAGCTGGCGCGAAAGATTCTCGAGATCCGGCCCGACCTCCCGATCGTCCTGATGACGGGCCACAGCGAAACCGTCACACCGGAATCCGCGAAACGACTGGGCATCAGAAGCTACTTGAGGAAACCCATTGTTACCCACGAACTGGCTGTCGCGCTGCGAAACGCGATCGACGGAGGCCCGGCCGTGCTGGACTCTGAACTCGAGTCGTGATATAATGTTGTTATGAGCGTCGTTAAAGATATGAGAGCGCGGATAGGGATTTTCGGTGAGTTGTGGGCCTTCATGCGGATTCGCAAGAAGTGGTGGTTGGGACCGATCATGATCTTCCTGGTCCTCCTCGGGGTCCTGATCGTGTTCACCGAGGGCTCGGCCCTCGCCCCGTTCATCTACGCCCTTTTCTAGCCCGGACTCTATAGTAAGTAGCGCCAGAGGCCTCCCGCACACGCGGGCAGGCCTCTTTTTTTTCTCCGGCGACCGCTGAAATGAACGGGCAGACTGACGAGGAGTTCCCGGGCAGGCCGTCGCGGCCGGGCGAGGTGATCATAGCCGGGGCTATATAATAGAGGGGAATCAGTATTCGATGCCGCGCTGGGCGTGGATGCCTTCGTTGAACGGGTGCTTGATCTCCTTCATCTCCGTGACCAGGTCCGCAAAGTCCATCAGCTCCTGCGGCGCGTCGCGGCCCGTCAGGATGATGTGCTGGTCCTCGCCCTTGGCCTTCAACCCCTCGATCACAACCGAGACGTCGAGGTATCCCAGCGAGAGCGCCACGTTGATCTCGTCGAAGATCAGCAGGTCGTGCGCTCCCCGGTCGATTGCTTCGCGGCAGGCGGCCCACGTGTCGTGCGCGATCTTGACGTCGCGCTCCCGGTCTTTCGTCTCCCACGTGAAGCCCTCGCCCATCGGAACGATCTCGAAGTTCTCCAGCTTCCGTGCCGTATGCAGCTCGCCGTAGTCCCATGAGCCCTTGATAAACTGGATCATCTTCACCTTGAACCCCACCCCCAGCGCGCGGAAGGCAGTTCCGATCGCCGCCGTCGTCTTGCCCTTGCCATTGCCCGTATGAACCCTGACCAGCCCGACCCGCCTGCCGTTGGGAAACTTCTTTTTCTTCTTATCCGCCATGTGTCAGTCTTTCTTTCCGTTCCCGGCCGTATCCACGTGCCGCCATTCCATCCGCGTCACCCACAACCACCACCGTACCAAATATATTTGTATCCCGCCATTGTATCAGATAAAATTACCTATGCCTTCTCGATCTCGACCCCGGCCGCCGCGTCGAGGAAATGCCCTTTCTGAAGCACTGAAGGAACGAGCCCTGTACCATGCGAACTGTTTATCTCGACAATAACGCCACCACCCGCGTCGCACCCGAAGTCGTGGAGGCGATGACTCCGTACCTGACGGAGTTCTACGGCAACCCGTCAAGCGTCCATCGCCTGGGGGCAAAGCCCGCCGAAGCGGTGCGGGCGGCGCGCCGGCAGGTCGCCGGCCTGTTCGGCTGCTCCGGCGAGGAAATCGTTTTCACGAGCTGCGGGACCGAATCGAACAACCTCGCCATTGCCGGCGTTCTCGAATCGGCTCCCGGCAAACAACACATCGTCACGACGACCGTCGAGCACGCCGCCATCAACCGCGTGGTCGACCGGATGGAGTCGAAGGGGTACGCCGTCACACGGGTTCCGGTCGACGGCGACGGACGCCTCGACGTCGGCACGCTCGAGGGCGCGATCCGGGAAGATACGGCGCTGGTCGCCGCCATGTGGGCCAACAATGAGACCGGCGTCCTCTTTCCCATCGACGAGATCGCCGCTGTTACCCGGAGCCGGGGTGTTCCACTCCTCGTCGACGCCGTTACGGCGGCGGGCAAGGTACCGATCGACCTGCAGAGCGTTCCCGTCGACCTCCTGGCCATATCGGGCCACAAGCTCCACGCCCCCAAAGGCGTCGGCGTGTTGTTCTGTCGCGAGGGCGTGCCGCTGACATCGGCGATGCAGGGCGCCGGACAGGAACGGGGCCGGCGCCCGGGAACGGAAAACGTCCCGGGCATCGTCGGCATGGGGGTCGCGTGCGAGCTGGCCGCGGGGAAAACCGGTTACTACGACAGAGAGGTCCGCCGCCTGCGCGACAGGCTGGAAAGCGGGCTGACGGCGGCGGTGCCGGATATCACCGTCACCGGGGCGACGGTGCCGCGGGTACCGAACACGTCTAACGTTGTGTTTCGCGGGGTGAACGCGGGCGAGATGCTCGTCGCACTCGACGGGGCCGGGATATGCGCATCGGCGGGCACGGCGTGCAAGAGCGCGTCGGGACAGGTGTCGGGGGTGCTGCTGGCGATGGGGCTCGAGCCGGAAGACGCGGCGGCGGCGATCCGCTTTTCGC